>CABQAB010000191.1 GCA_902461985.1 uncultured Bacteroidales bacterium
TACCGCAAAATTCGAGGGAACAGTCACCGGTGTTGATGAAAACGGGACATTCATGTCCTTTGCTCCGTCATCATCATTCAGCGGCTGCCTTACAGACGGTGAAGTGGAAATCGCACTGAACGGTACGCAGAAACCGGGCAGTGCAACCATTGACGAGTCCTGCGACGTCCTGGTTGCAAAACCTTGTGACTACTCTGCAACAGACGGTGAAGTCACTGTAAATGACCTGTATTTCAAGCGGATTTTTTCTGTATTGAAAATCAATGTCGGCGGGGATACGCGTCTGACAGGAGAGCAGATAAATTCATTCAGACTGACTGCACCCGAGGGAGTTGTCCTCAGCGGCAAGGCTTCCGTCAACCTGAATGATGCCGCCATCTCGGGCTGGACCGAGACCGGCTCCGTCCTGACTGCCGAATATGCCGAAGGCGAAGGTCCCGTAATCGGTCAGGAAGGGCAGGCGGTTTATTTTGTGGTCAATCCTACTACCATCGCAGCCGGTTCGGAAGTCATTTTCGAGGCGAGGACAGCGAACTACGTCTTCACCAAGAAACTTGAACTCGCAGAGGATATGATTATGCCGCAGAGCCAGATTGCAGTAGTCAATCTTACCGCAGAGGCTTCCGACATCAAGTATTCAGTAGGTTTTGCAGTGGATAAACCTATCGCAAACATCGGCACCGCATTTTCCGACAACGTGAAAGTTCACGCAATGGAAAACATCGGCAACGGACATCTGCTTTTCGCTTCGAGCGACGACAGCAAGCCGAACGTGATTTACGACTACGATTACGCGACAAAAACCGCAACTGCAATCCATTCAGCCACGAAGACCTGGTACTGGACCATGACTTACATCGGAAACAACAAGGTGCTCCTCCCTTCAAAGGCCAACGGCAGGGTGGATATGCTGGACCTTGAGACAAAGGAAGTTACAACCGGCGTAGTAAGCGGCCTTTCCCAGATTCTCCGCGCCTGTGCAGACTCTGAAGGAAACCTTTATGTGCTGCTCCGTGACGAAGCCAAGGTTTACAAATACAACGGCATATCCGCTGAAGGAAAAACAGTTGTGCTCGACGCCAAGGCGACCGACAGTCAGCTGTGGGATATGTGCTTTGACAACGACGGCAACCTGCTCGTACTGGGTAGAGGAGCCATATATTGCATCGCTCCGGGAAGCACCACAGCGGAAATTGTCGCAGGTAATCCTCAACAAGAAGGCACTAATGATCATCTTGGAGACTACATCGGCAATGCGGCGGACCTCAGATTCGTAAAGGGCCAGACAATCTTCTGCGACTCCAAGGGTTATGTATGGTTCAATGACGCATGGAATATGACCCGCGTCCTTACCAAAGGAAAGACAGGTTATAAAGACGGCAACATCAGGGTTATATGGTTTACCGGACTGACCGGCAACAACAAGCTTCGCAATGCCGGCCAGTTCTGCGAATCTCCGTCTGACAAGGAGCACGAAGTTCTGGGTCTAAGTTTTGATGAAAGCCTTGTTCTGTCAATCGAAGTTAAGCATAACTGACCCGGCGTGCACAAGCACTGAGTTTTAGTCCCTATCAGGCTGACTCAAAAGCCACAACATTGTCATCTCGACCGAGCTTCGCGAGTGGAGAGATCTTCTTGAATTATTGCTACTTAATGGATATCTCGACTACGCCCTCCGGGCTGCGCTCGATATGACAGGCTTTTGAGTCAGTCTCATTTTATATTGGATAATATGAAGTATAGATTTTTGACAAGCACGGCCCTGCTTCTTGGAGCCCTTTCATCCGTTGCAACTGCAACAGAAAGAAAACCGGCGCCGGAAATCAGGAACGTAAAGATTGAGGGGTATGCCGGTGACCGCATCGACAAGTGCATCGCCAACATCACCATGCCTGTAGACATAGACCGTCTGGTGCAGCCGTTCCGCGCACAGGACGAGACACAGAACAGGTGGCAGACCGAGTTCTGGGGCAAATGGGTGCAGGGAGCAATCGATTCCTATCTCTATAACGCCGATACTGTCCTGTATGAAAAAATCGGGAAGTCCGTGGCGTTGATGGCGGAGACACAGCTGCCGGACGGTTACATAGGCAATTATGACAAGGAGCACCAGCTCGACGGATGGGATGTGTGGGGACGCAAGTACACCACACTCGGTCTGCTCAAATGGCACGGTCTGAGCGGGGACAGAAAGGCTCTGGATGCAGCCTGCCGGCTGATTGACTACACCATCACCCAGCTCGGTCCGGGGGCTGTGCCTGTCTACGCCACGGGCTGCTACAAGGGCATGGCTTCCGGTTCCATACTTGAGCCTGTAGTAATGCTATACAATGCCACAGGGAATGGGAAATATCTCGATTTTGCCAGACATTTAGCATGCAGCCTTGACGAAGCGGGCGGTCCGCAGCTCATCTCTCTTGCTGACACCCGCCTTGACAGACGCTTCCCTGTCGGACCTGACATGTGGTGGAGCAACGACAACGGCCAGAAGGCCTACGAAATGATGTCGTGCTATATAGGCTTCCTCGAACTGTATAAGGTGACAGGCGAGACCCGCTACCTTGACGCCGTGGAAAAGGTAGTGAAGCGTATCATGGATGAGGAAATCAATGTCTGCGGTTCCGCGGCGGCATCCGAATGTTGGTTCGGCGGGAAATTACGCCAGACCGAGCCCAATGTCGACGCCATGGAGACATGTGTCACTTTCACCTGGATGCAGCTCAACGAGAGGCTGCTCCAGATTACCGGAAAACCGGAGTATGCCGGGAACATCGAAAAGAGCATGTTCAATGCACTGTTTGCGAGCATGAAGCACGATGGTTCCGAAATCGTGAAGTATCTTCCGCTTGAGGGGTTCCGCATGGGCGCCGACGGACAGTGCGGCATGCCGCTGCATTGCTGCAATGCCAATGCTCCGCGTGCTTTCGCAATGATTCCTCGCTTCGCATGGACGGTACGGGACAGTGCAGTCAAGATTAACCTGTTCACTCCGTCTTCCGCTGAAGTGAAAGTCGGGAAAAATGAGGCAAGACTCACTATGGCCACCGGTTATCCACTGGACGGCAATTCGGAAATCACGGTGGAATGTAGAAAGAAGATGTCATTTGCCCTGCGCGTCCGCATCCCCGAATGGGCTGAAAATGCAGAAGTAAAGGTGAACGGCAGCCCGCTCGGCTGCGTGACTGCCGGTGAGTATGCAGTCATCGACCGCACATGGAACAACGGTGACAAGGTGACTGTCAATTTTGAAATGACACCGCGGCTTGTCATGCTTGACAACCATCAGGCAATTGTCCGCGGTCCGGTCACTCTCGCCCGCGACAGCCGCTTCAATGACGGATTTGTGGACGAGGCCTGCATCATACCTGCCGGCAGTGACGGCAAGGTGGAACTGCGCCCGGTTGCGGCGCCGGACAATATGTGGATGGCCTATGAAATCACGGTAGCTGTCGGCACCTACGGCAACGAGGGCCGTATGCCATCCCGCACCATACACTTCTGCGACTTCGCCTCGGCAGGGAATGACTGGGACTTCAACGGCCGCTACAGGGTATGGCTTCCAAGAAGCGTCGAAGTCCGTTTTCAACCCCGCAGATAATAAATCTTATCCATATTACCAGTATATGAATATTTCGAAACTCACCCTTATTGCTGCGGCATCTCTGATGCTGACGGCTGCATGCAGCAGAGACGCCCGGATGGACGCCTTCATCGACGACCTGATGTCCGAAATGAGCGTTGAAGAAAAAATAGGCCAGCTCAACCTGCTGCCTGCTCCCACGGAAATTGTAACGGGAACAAAGCAGACCGACGACTTCATAGGCAAAATCCGCAAAGGTGAAGTGGGCGGAGTGCTCAACTGCAAGGGCGTGAAAAACGTTCTCGAACTCCAGCGGCTCAACATGGAGAACCACCGTCTGCACATTCCGATGATTGTGGGCATGGACGTGATCCACGGGTTCGAGACGATATTCCCCATTCCGCTGGCCCAGGCGTGCTCATGGGATACGGATGCCGTGAAGGCCGGTGCGCGTATCAATGCCATCGAGGCTACTGCAGACGGGCAGATGTGGACTTACAGCCCCATGGTAGACATCTGTCACGACCCGCGCTGGGGACGTATGGCGGAAGGATATGGCGAAGACCCGTTCCTCGGCAGCGAGATGGCAAAGGCCGCAGTCGAAGGATATCAGGGGGATGACCTGGCCGACAGCACAACTATGATGGCATGCGTGAAGCACTTCGCCCTCTACGGCGCATCGGAAGCCGGCCGAGACTACAACACGGTGGACATG
>CABQAB010000192.1 GCA_902461985.1 uncultured Bacteroidales bacterium
TCCTTGACTGCGAGGTGTATGGCCTTGTCCAGAAGTTCCGCGAACTTGGATTGGGTCAGGCCTTTCACATCTTTGAGCCCGAGCCGATAGTCTATGGTTATCATTCTGTAGCCCAGGGAGTTCATCTGCCTGAACCACGGCCGCAGCCAGGTCTCTTCACGGCTGCCTTCCTTGAATCCGCCTCCGAAGATGTGGATTATCGTGGGACGTTCTTTTCCGTCGCCGTAGATGACTTTCGAAGGGTCGGGATTGTATATGTCCATATAGAGGGAACTGCTGTCCCTCTGCACGAAACAGACCGTCGTGTCCGGCGTCATTTTCTGCGCAAAAAGCGATGAGGGCGCACAGAACGCCATCACCGAGAGAATAATCAGACTACAATTTCTGAAGTTCAGCATATTTTCAGTATTTTCCGTCCCGCACTGCAGGACCAATGTAACTTATTATCGTCTTTCGAAATACGGGTTCGGGGAGTCGACAACTTCCAGGCCAGAGTCGTTTCTGAGATTGAGGCAGTTGTGGAGGCTCACCGTGGCACCCTGTCTCCATGCGGAGAAATCGTTTCCTGCCAGAACGACATCCTCACAGTTCTGCAGGTCGACCACGGAGAGTCCGTCGAAAATCGGCCTGTAATTGCCGGAGTCGATGAACTTGTTGCCGGTAATCTCTATCGAGCGGACGCTGCGGGCGTAGATGAGCTGGCTGTCGAAAGTGGAGATCGTGTTGCCGGAGAATACGATATGGTCATGGTAGTAGTAGCCGCTGGACTTGACCGGAATCACTGGATCCACTTGGAGAACCGCCTGCGGACCGTTGCCTCCGATTGCGAGGTCCTCGAAACGGTTGTTCCTGATGACAATGTTTCTCGTAGGGCCGGACTCGAACCAGAAATTGGCGTCACCGCTCACGCATATTCCCGCCATCTGCGACTTGAACACGCAGTTCTCCACAAGCACGTCTCCAGGGGTCGAGAGCAGAAGGCTGCGGGCGCGGTTGTACTGGACCGTGCAGTTCCGTATGACTGCGGATGCGTCGCAGGATATGTTCTCCACCGCGAGTCCGGATGGTGCCTCAACGGAAGACGCATCGAATTCGGTTTCAATGATATATGATTTCCTGTCGGAACGGTCTATGCGCACAAGGCGTCCCTGTCCGAGCGGACGGAGCGTAGCCTTGTCGACGAACCTCATCATGTCCCCCGGCTCCGCGAAGTGGTTGCCTTCCTGCTGGAAATGTCCGAAGGAAGCGCGGAGAATGTTCGGTGTGAGCAGGGTGTCCACAATCATATATATCCCATGCACGTTGGTCGCGTCGTCGAGCATACTCTCGAAGCGGCAGTTCTCCAGCGTGACCGTGCCTTTGCAGTTGACGAAATGGGTCGCGTCAGCCGATGAGGTTATCATGCGCGGCGAGCCGTCGTGCCCTGCTGTAGAGAAGCCGTCGACCGTAATGTCGGACGAATATTCAGCGATGAGGGACATTCCTCCGCTACGGTAGACATGCACATCTTTCACGAGGACATTCTTCGTGCATAGGACGGCGATTGCCGGATAAAGACGGTTGAGACGCGTCGGGCCCTTGTCGTCCCAGATGCAGCCTACCGGAGGCACATCGCGGGCGCTGAGTCTTGTGAACTCAATTATCCCGGGCTCTATTTCCTTAGCGCCCATCTCTCCGGACCAGTAGCCGTGGTCGTATGCGGCCGTGTCGTACCACGGGCGGTGGGTTGACGGGTCGAAGACGATGCTCTCGCCCATAGGGTATTCCCAGTCATAGCCGCTGAAAAGGAAGCGGTCCCCCTCGATGCGGTACTTGTTGTCCGGGAAGGCGCGGACGATGAAGCTCCTGTTCACGGGGTCGTTGGAAAGCACCTCGGCCTCGAAGGTCCACGGGAAGTCGTAGTCTATGCTTATCCCCTTGATTTCCACATTCTCCGAGCCCTTCAGCGCGATCGGGGTCATGGCTCCGTGGAACATGAAATCCGTGCCTTCGCCAAGAATTTTCACATTCTTCATATCTTTCACGAGGAAGGCGACCCTCTTCTCCCCGCTGTCGTTGTTCGAGACATTGAGGAATTCCACGGCAGCCTTTTCCGGATAGAAAGGATAGCAGCCTTTAGAGAAACGCAGTGTGACGTTTCCGTCGGGGTGGCTTTCAAGAATCTCGCGAACCACAGGAGTGTAGTCCGCTACGGACTCATCGAATTTCACATCTACAGTTTCGCTGCATCCCGAGATGGCAAGCGCCGCCGCGAAAGAGAGCGACATATTTTTCAACATTTTCATATTCAATCCATTCTTAGATCCGATCCCTCAAGACCGGAAATCTCTCTATTTGATAAATTTGAGTTTGCAATACGCCATATTCCTGACGCCTATTTCATTCTGACTGTCAGACCAGTAGAGATTCACGACCTCCCCTCCGGAAAGGTCCCCGTCAGGCCCGATGAGATTCGGATACCAGGCTGTCGCGCCGTCTCCGAGAATCTTCACAGGGGCATCCCAATTCGTTCCGTCCGCGCTGTAGGAGATGTAGACGCTCTTTTTCCAGCTGGCGTAGACCATCACCCATTTCTCCAGGAAGCCGTTCCACATCACTGAAGGGTTGGCACCTGGAATGCGGCGGAGGTTCGCTATAGCGACATTCTTGCCTCCAAGTCCGGTTTCGGAATCAAGAGCCTCAAGGGTGAAGCCTCTGCCGTCCCATTTCTTCCAAGTTCCGGGGGCGCCTTCTTTGTCAGAAGACGACGCCATGCAGAGGGCGTTGGTCCCGATTGTGGTCTTGGCCTGGTAGTAGCAGATGTAGCGGGAAGCTGCGCTGTCCCAAACCACGCAGGCGTCTCCAAGTCCGGTCCACTCGGGGATTTCTGGTTTGGGAGTCTCGTCCATGATTATCGGCCGAGGGTCATGCCAGGAGACGCCGTAGTCTTCGGAATAGACGACACCTATTGATTTATAGGCGATTCCGTCGCCAGGCCAGTGGCTCTCCGCATGGAAGAATCCCACATAGTGCCCCGGGGCGCCCTGCGGGAATATACCTATGAACCAAGAGCCTCCGTCGTTGAAGCCGTCGATGCGGGAGAACTCTTTTCCCCAGTTCTTGCTCTCGTCGGTAAGGAGGGAGATGTGGTCCTCGGGATATGGAGTCGCGGCAGTGGTGAGGGCATCGGTCGCCTCTCCCCAGAAAAGCTGCCATTGGTCTCCATTCTTTACCGGAATAAGTTTCCCGTCAGGCCAGTAGCCTTTCATAAACGTTCCCTCCGGCTGTTCAATGACAAGAGTTTCACTTTTGGCAAGACTTTCATTGAGCTCCGTCCATTCGATTTCAGGCTCGGGAGGAGTCACGGGCTCTGCCGGCTGCGGAGTGTCAGGATCATCCATCTTCCCGCAGGCAAAGAGCAGCGGAAAGACGGCGGCAAGCAATATTTTCATTTTTATTTCCATAACGCATTCTGTTCAATGGCGCCGTTAGAAGAGTCGATGACAGACTGCGGCACAGGGAACACCGAGTGCTTTTCAAGACAGTTGTTGCGGTACGGGTCGTAATACTGAGACCAGAAATCGTCGTGCAGGAGGACGTCATGGTAGACCTGCTGGAGACGGCCGAAGCGGACGAGATCCGCCCAGCGGTGTCCCTCGAAGCAGAGTTCCCAGTGGCGCTCGTCGAGAATCTGGGCAAGGACAGTTTCAAGTCCCGGATAAGGGTCGGCAGCGATGGCCGCGCCCTGGACGAGGTCCACTGACGGGTCAGGAGTGTAGATGTCTTTGCCGTAGCCGCGCCTGCGCACCTGGTTGAGTCCCTCCCAGGCCTCCGCTGAAACCGTTCCATTGGCGCGGTATTCGGCCTCCGGGAGCATCAGGAGCACATCGGAGTAGCGTGTGATCGGGAAGTTGATGGCGTTGTTCCACTCCACCCAGTTCGAACCGCGCACGCTCCTGTCGAGGGAGTGGCGGAACTTGTATATGAAATAGCTGCGCTCGTAGGTCACCGCACCGGTCGTAGGGTCTTTGTAGATGATGGTGCCCACGCCGTCTTTGGTGACGATGTAGCCTTCCTTGTTAATGCTGGTCTTGCGCAGGTCGTTGTCATCCCATCTGTTGTACATGTCCGGGAATGTACGTATCTGCGTGGTATAGAGCTTCTCCGTGTTCGGGAGTCCCTCGTTCGTGGCGACCTGTCCGCCGTAGCGGTTGTTGCTGACGGTATTGTCGAACTCGACGTCGAAGATGTATTCGCTGTTGTGCTCATGCATTCCGTCGAACTGCGAGAAGTAGTCGGTGACAAGGGAGAACCG
>CABQAB010000193.1 GCA_902461985.1 uncultured Bacteroidales bacterium
AATAACAGCAATGAAAACGGACTTCTGAACTCCCACAGGCGTACGGAGTTCAGAAGTCCGTTTTCATTGCTGTTATTCCCGTTCGAACTTGCAATCTTCCATGTCAATTCACCTTCATACTCATCATCCAGTTCCAGACCCCATGCCGTCGCGAGATCAGGATTGTCATTGTCGTAGATGGTCTGTATGGAATGTTGCTGTATGGTGATGACAGAGCCCGTAACTTTGCTTTCACCGTCCTTGCTGACATTCGAATCGCAGAGGATGTTCATGGTCCTGTCCTTGGTGTTGACGAATTTTTTCCAGAGCATGGGATCCTTCTCATGGGTGACAGGGTCTATCTCGTAGTAATATTCATCGACGAAGACAGTCATCTTGATTACAGGGTCAGGCTTGCCGTCAGTGTAGGAATAATCGAAATCACTCGTATTCACGCCACCGTATTTTTCCCACTGCTCATAGAGCGCAACCTGCCTCTTGATATAGTCGACAAGCGTGATGATGTCCATTATTCCGTCATTGTGATAGCCTGCCACACCGTCTGCCCCGCTTCCGTCATCCTCCCTGTTTTCCGAAGCACTCCTGTAAGCAGTACTCTCTGCATACTTGCGGGTCGTGTACTTCCTCATATTGTTCGAGTAGTTGAAACTTCCGTCAGATTTCTCGTTCTCCCTCTTGTTCAGACGGAAATGCACCCACTCATAATCCGGAAAACTCGGTACGCCGCCGTCCTGGACGATGTCTCCGTCAATGAATGGAGTGTCTACCGTCCAGATAAGTTCATTCGCTATGTTGTTGCCGTTGTTATAGAAGTTGGAAAGATGGAAGGTCATCGTCTTGGTGGTATAATGACAGTCGCAGACAGCGATTTCCTCTTTTGCTATGACCACGTCGCCTATAGCCCCCGGCTGTCTTTCCTCAAACTCCTCACCGTCCCTGCTGCTCTCCACCTCCACACGGATATTGTCCACGCTGTTGACTGTGACAGTATACTTGTAGTTGGTGTTTCTCCTTACATTGAAATTGTCGTACTTGTCGCCGGTCCAGTCTCCGAGATGGATGAGATACTGCACGTCCGCACCTAATACCTGTCCTGCCTGTTCCCCTTCCAGTTTCATATCCACACGCCCGGTGACAACCACATATGTCGAAAAGTCATTGGCATTCTCGAAAATTCTCATCCTTTTTGAAGCTGCAGCCCCGGAAGTGGCAGTATAGGACACGTCAACCATCTGGTTCTTGTCATTGGCCAGTTTGTGCTGCCGGTCACGCTCGCACCATGCACCGAGCGCGGCATCCTGAATGTTCCAGTCCGCCAATTGCTTCTTGGGAGTCTGGCGGTTCGGAAGCATGTAGAAGACGAAACTCGAAACGCCAGCTGAATTGACGTCTTCAAAATTCACCATGGCGGTATCGAAAAACTTGCCTGCGTACTGGCTGTAGTATGTTCCGAAGTCAGTTCCTTCAGGTGGAGCCGGCACATTGCCGGAATCGTGTCCTGTGACTTCACCGTTCCCGAACCCCCTCTCATCGTAAGAAAGCACATGGGCGGTCTTCGGCACATTCACCACCTGCCACTGCTTCGCCTCGAAAGAAGTGATGTTGGCGCCATTGAACTTGAAATCGAATTGTATCTTGGCATCGAAACGGAGAAGTTCCAGAATGGCGTCCCTGCCAGTCCCCGGGATATTGAAGCGTCCCTTGCCGTCATCCCCCCTGACGACCTCGATTCCACGCACGCTCCCGCTCATAGGGAAATAACCGTTTCGAGACACGACTTCCTGGTTCATGACCACCTCGAAATTGCGCAAGTCCTCTTCGGAACTGATGGTATGGTTGAGCAGGTCGGAAGAAATGCGTATCATGTCCGCATCGAGATTGCCTATCATGTAGATATTGAAATTCTTTCCGAGAGGAGCCTTCACCTTGACTTTTCCGCCTCCGGGGTATGTCTGGCCGTCAGATGCCTCGTGGGTGTATTCCACATACCAGCACTCGTCCGCACTTGATGCGAAGGTGGATGAAGTCCTTCTGTTGTCGGTGTCGAACATACGTCCGTATACCTGCTTGCCGCCGTTGTTCATATCGAAGATGAACAGAAAGAAATTGAACAGCTGGCCCTCCGTCTCTGCGCTCGCCTTTGTGCTCACTACAGGCATCACGTCCGCCCCGAAATCAAGGGTCACCCAGGCCTCGCCCTCCTGAGCGGCCGACGGACTGTCCCCCGGTTCCAACTCATCGACACAGGCGTAAAGCATTGGCAAGAGGCAAAGCAGCTGGAGCAATGCAGCTGCGCGGACACCTTTCCGTATATTTTCAAATAACCTGTTCATTCCGTTCCGATTTAGTTAAATTCAATGCCCGGTACTTCCCGCCCGTTCCACGGCAGAATCACATATTCAAATTCACCGATATAAGGGTTGAACGAGATATTCAGCACTATCCTCAGGTCCTGGTTGCGGCAGATTCTGGTAAGCGGGACCGCCGTTCCCGTGCTGCCGATAATCTGCACGGCGTCGGTACTGTAGCTTATCAGATTTCCGTTAGTGGCATATTCATATCCAGTGACGACGTCCTTAGTCTCTACTGGCATGAACTGCCAAATGGAATAATTATTGGTATTCGTGGAATTTTCAGTTCGCTCCACAGCCACGCCTCCATTATTCTCTCTAAGATAGCAATAATAATAATTCCAACCCCAATTCCAAGTCCTATAACTTCTGTAAATATTATATGAAGCATTGATTGTCAAATCAGTATTGCTATTATTGGGAGTCAACGAAAAAGAACCCGGATCTCCGGTAGCTATAGCAAGATTGTACCCGCCGCTCACATTTTTCAGAGTAGGATTTCCATTATTATAAGTCCAGAGATACCTGTCGTTGATATTCAGCAACTTCTCCGATTCATCATACCAATAGCCCGAAAGAGACTTAAGAGACAGAGAAGAGCCGTCTCCATACAGCATGAGACCGGTATCCGACAGCGGCGACAGGATGTATTTCGTGCCATTCGAAGGGGCTTCCGCATCGAGAACATGATAGAAAGGTGTTGTAACCGGCTGCTGCGAAAATATATAATTTTCCTCCGGAATCCCGTTCATGTCGGCATCCACTAACATGGCACCGGCAAGTCTCAGTCCAAGGCTTATATCCTCCCCTGTCTCATACAGCATCTGTGAGAAAACTGTGGATTCCGTTCCCGGCCCGATCAGGGCGTAGTCCCGGCCCTCCTTTTTCGTAAAAGGAATGAAATCCCGGAAGAAATCCGCCCCTCCGGGAACACTGTGGTCGTGAGAGAACAGATAGCCGGTATTCGGATTCCGTCTGGACAGTTCCAGTTCGTTTATGGCAATGGAATACTCAGGGGAAAGATTCCTGATGACAACTGAAATACGGCCGCAGACCCTCGTAAGTTCCGCAGCCACCCGATTGATACCGGCACCGACTGAAAACTCCGCCACGAGGGAAATCGGCATTTTGCCTCCGTTTTTATGTACGGTAGGAGGCACACCTTCCTCAAGAGGTGCGAGGGTCAGTTTCTTGAAATTGTCATCGAGCTGTCTTTTTGCAGCATCGGGAATATCATCGATGAGATAGGTGTCATCGTTCACTTTATAGCCGACAGGAGCATAGTCTGTGAAAATGCCACGGTCGTTCGTAAAGTTGGCTACGGCATAGAGTATATAATCGCCACGCTCCACGGCGTCAAACTCCACGACACGCTCTGTCGTGGCATCAAACGTGAAATGCACGAAACGCCTGATATCATCTGCCGTGCCTTCCTTGCGGACGAGCCACAGCCAGAGGTCCGAGAACATGGAACCGTCAGCCAGAGCCGCGGCAATCTCCTCTTCCGTTGCCTTGGAAACGGGCCTGCCGGCATTGAAGGCTATGGAGACCCTGCCGTCCTTCGGGGCGGACTGACCGCCGGGCATATTCTCTTTCTCACAAGAAAAAAGAGCAAAGACGGAGACTATTGACAATATGATTCTGAAGATTCGCATAACGGCTTTAAAGTCTTATATCAATGTTGGATTCGAGGACTTCCCAGTCCTTGGAAGTCACGTCGATTATTATGCTGCTCGTTCCCAATTGCAATGTGTAGGTGTATATCTTTCCGGGTTCCCATGTCGTCCGGGGCAGATTGACCCGGTTGACAGCCTCGCCGCTCTTCTGGGTCTTGAAGCATACGGTCGTCCAGTCGACACCAGAGCCGTCCGTCCTGTCCTGGCTGATGGTCTGCGGAATGACGAAGACAAGTCCGCCGGTGTCAGCGGCAGGCG
>CABQAB010000194.1 GCA_902461985.1 uncultured Bacteroidales bacterium
GGGCGGGGTGTATGTCTGTATTGGAGTGCCGGGCCGGGCGGAGCGGGCGGGAAAGGTATGCCCGTCGAACAATACAAGATTATGATTGCGGGGGCGTACGAGAGGTTGAAAAAGAAGGGCGTGCATCCGGACAGCAATGCCTTGCGGGAAGAGATGCTCAAACTTATGGGCAATATGGCGGCCGGTAATCTTTGCTCCGGACAGTACGGTGGCGCGAGGCATGCATCGGGCAATGAGACTGAGGATAATCTTACCCGACAGACGACACAAGAGGATTTATCTCCTAAGACCATGCCGCCGGATATGCCGCTCGTCAGACGCTACCGGGCATATGTTACCCAGGCGCACGGGAGCGGATTCATCGGGAAAGGACGGTATCTGCAATGCTGTGCAATCGCCTCAAGACTGGAACGCTGGCTGAGGGCGACAGGGCGGGAAGAAGTGGAAGTGGGCGGTTTTGATGCGGATATGCTATTGGCTTACAGACAGTTCCTTTTCGATGAATATCTCTATGCAGAGAAATGTCTGCCGCTTTACCTAAACGGATGCCGCCCTCCAAGGAAAAGGAGGAAAAACAGCAGCGTAGTCATGGAACTGAAGGCTCTGAAGGCATTTTTTACGGAACTCGAAAACCTTGAGGAAATACGCCGCTCGCCCTTCCGGAAACTGTCCAGGGAAAAGCAGAAGAGCATTATGCACGTCATGTACGATGCTCCGATATTTCTGCGTGCCAATGAGTTCCAGGCCGTCAGGAATACCGTTGTCCCACGGAATCTGGAATGGGTCAGGGATATATTCATTTTCAACTGCTGTATCGGAAGCAGAATCGGTGATATAGAGAGAATCGGGACTGAAAACATAGGACATTCGGACGACGGAATCCCGTATATCCATTATATACCCACGAAAACCAGACAGTTGCAGAACATGAACTGCGAAATGGAGACCCCGCTTATCCCGGTCGCCATGGAAATCGCAGGAAAAGGTTTGCCGTCATTCAAACGGAGCGAATATAATTCCAGACTGAGGCTGCTCTTGCGGCACTGCGGCATTGTCCGCCAGGTCCGCATATTCAACGAAATGAAAGGCAGCAACGATTATGTCCCTCTCTGGCAGGCGGCAAGCAGCAAACTGGCGCGCAAGACCCATGTTGACATCATGAACAAGGTCCAGCTCAACCCGTGGGCAAGCGGCCTTCACAAAATAGGCAGCCGTGCAGTCTTCCGATACACCTTTCTCGAACTCCGGGACCGCTACCGCCTCATGAAACTTGCCTTCGGGGATGATGCGCCGGCGCATTAGGCTTCCGCATCGCTGCACACTCTCTTCGGAACCAGTCTATCTTCGAAAATCCAATCCAAATCTGACTCGATTCTTCATATTCCCGAGCACGGAATCTTGATTCTCATCTTATGATTATCACTTTATGATTATCATTTTATGAGAATTGAGATATAATTCCTATCTTTGCTGCTGACAAATCTGGCTGATCATGAAAAATCCATTTGTAACCAACGGCTATGCAGGAAAAGAATATTTCTGCGACAGGGTATGGGAAACCGGTGAACTGAAAACATTGCTCACAAACGAGAATAATGTAGCTTTGGTGTCACCTCGTCGTCTCGGAAAAACAGATCTTATATTGCATCTGTTTGACGATAAAGAACTTCGCGAAAATTATCACTGCTTCGTGGTGGATATTTATGCCACTAAAAACCTCAGTGAACTGGTCAATCTGTTGGGAAAAGCGGTATTGGATGAGTTAAGGCCAAAAGGAAAACAGGTGTGGGAGAAGTTTACGGGTATGATTTCTTCTCTCAGGCAGGAAATATCTTTTGACAGCAACGGACTTCCCGTATGGAGTGCCGGTCTCGGACGGATATCCAATGCGGCAATATCCCTGGACGAGATTTTCACTTATTTCAATAAAGCCGACAAACCTTGCATAGTTGCGATTGACGAGTTCCAGCAGATTACCAGATATGACGACGATTCAGTAGAAGCGACGTTGAGAACATACATTCAACGCTGCACAAATGCACACTTCATATTTTCCGGTTCGCAAAGGCATATAATGAACGGCATTTTCACGTCGCCTTCACGACCGTTCTACCAGTCTGTGACCATTATGAACCTGCAGCCATTGGATTTGAATGTCTATGCCGATTTTTGCGAAAGCAAGTTCGAGCAGGCTGGAAAACACTTGGAGAGGGAAGTTGTCGAGATATTGTACAACCGTTTCGAAGCAATCACGAGTTATATGCACCGGGTCCTTAATGTGCTTTTCTCCCACACTGAGAAAGGTTCTGTCTGCACTGTCGGGATGGTTGATGAAGCGATTGAATATATAATCAGACTGTCATCGGATTCATACGAATCGCTGTTTTATCAGATGCCTGAAAAACAACGGCAGCTGTTCATAGCCATCGCCAAAGCAGGCAAGGCGACAGAAGTGACAGGAGGGCAGTTCCTGGCCAAATATAAACTGCTTTCATCCAGCAGCGTTGCATCTGCTTTGAAAGGCCTTATGGATAAAGATTTCGTCACCTATGACAAAAAGGTCTACTCCGTATACGACAGTTTTTTTGCCCAGTGGCTCAGGTTCAAGGGGATGATTTAGGGCCGGACCATCATGTCTTCCGGACCTAAGGGTTCGTAGGCCCCGTCCTTACATTCGAGGAAGATCGTGCCGGATTCGAGGCAGACCGTGTTGTGCCACTGGCCGGCAGGTACACTGAACCCTGCGCAGTCCGAGGACTCCACATTCGGGGATGACCCGGCCGCCGCCACGAAGGATTCCACGAGATTCCCGGAACCGTCATAATAGTTCTGCCGGATGGAGCCGCGTATGAGTACGACAGTTTCAGACGTTGTGCGGTGCCTGTGGACCGGCAGCACGGTGTCCGGTTCAAGGGCGTTCAGCATCCGCTGGCTCCCGTCCTCCGGAGAGTCTCTCAAATCGAGGTTCATTCTGCGGCGCGGCGATTCCTTAGCGCGGGCCGTAAGTGCATCAAGTGTAGCGTTGTCTATTTTCATGGCATCTACGATTCCAATCATGTAAATCTTGTCTTCACGGATGCGAAGCAGCGCAAATTTACACATAAACCGCGAGATTTCTGCACCGGCAGGATAAAAAGGTCAAAGCCCCCTAAAAATATCTGCCATAGAGCTTTCACTCAAAGAGGGCAAAAATGTCTTAAAAATTGCACTCGATGAGTGCATTCCCGCACATACGGCATAAGTCAATATTCCGGGCGTTGGTGCCTGCCCCACTGCGGGACGAAGAGATGAGAGACGAACGCCCACAGTGCCTTCAGAAAGTGCTTCATGATTACAGGTTTCTCAACACCACCTCGAAAGCTTCAGCGTAGTCCAGTCCCCACTGACTTCCGCGCACGGCTGCGAGCCCGGTAATGTATTCTGCGCTGCGTGGATGCGGATAGGGGCGCATAACCCCGCGGTACATGGACAGAGCCTGGATTTTCGCGTCTACACACTCCCTGCCCACCCGGACATAGCAGTTAGGACGGAACTGATTCATCGCATCGTTAATCGCCCATTCAGTGCAGGAAGGCACCTCCATATACCAGAACTCCCGTATCCTCCGGACTTCAGGACGGCGTTGGAAAAGTCTTATGGCTTCCTGGCAGGCCATTGAAGTCTGGAGATGGTCGTTGTTCGTGTCAGCCGGATGGTGAGTTATTACCACATCTGGCTGGCTCTCTATAATCGCACTTTCTATAAATTGTACGAGTTTCAAATGAGGGACAGTATTCATCTCGATATTAGGGAAAGTCCCTTCGTACTTTTTCTTCACGCCAAGGAAAGACACGGCAGCATCCGTATCACCTTCCAGTTCAGCATCAGAGGGTCTGAAAGCCCTTGCTTTCGCTTCTGTACACATAATCGCCACATCCACGGAATGTCCCTCTCTTGTCCATTTATAAATGGATGCACCAGCCCCCAGCACCTCGTCATCGGGGTGTGCCACCACAAGTAAATATTTCATGATAATTAAGTTGTTGACAGATAATTATATTTCCGGAATAACTTTCAGGTCCGGATTGTATTTCCCGGCGTCATCAAGCAATTCGCGGAGAATCCACTTTGCCTCCTTGCCGAAAATTGCATAGGCTATGCAGATGACCGTGTAGACTATCATTTTGCAGTCATAGAAAAATCCGGCTTTCTGGACATAGACATATTCGAGTTCCCGGCGGGTAGGATATACCTTAAGCATATACTCTTCCGGATCGGTGATGGAGTCCCCGTAAA
>CABQAB010000195.1 GCA_902461985.1 uncultured Bacteroidales bacterium
GGCCGTATGGACCCTTATGTCGATGAATTCCAGGATCACGGCGGCAGCATGATCATGCTTGCGAAAGGCAACCGCAGCCAGGCTGTCACTGACGCATGCAGGAAGCACGGCGGCTTCTACCTCGGCTCAATCGGCGGCCCGGCAGCCATCCTCGCCCAGAACAACATCAAGAGCATCGAATGTGTCGAATACCCTGAGCTCGGCATGGAAGCCATCTGGAAAATACATGTAGAAGATTTCCCTGCCTTCATCCTCGTCGACGACAAAGGCAACGACTTCTTCAAGCAGATAGGTCTGTAACTGACTGTTAAGTCCGCATCGGACTGACAGATTCAACAGACAAATTGGAGGCTGACTCAAAAGTCTGTCATATTTGTGACTTTTGAGTCAGTTTCATGTCATCCAATACTCTTCTTGAAAACGGCTGTAAGTGTGGAGAAGCGGCCGTCAATGTCGCCATCGACATATCCTCCGTTCCCGATTGTGCTGCCTTTTATGTCAAGCGATGTGGGAACAAGAGACACGAGTTCCCATCCTTTCCTGCCGAGGACATTCCATTCTTTTTCGGTTTTGGGTCCGAGTACGGGATGGTGTATTATTTTGTATTCAAACATATTATATCTTGTTGCGTTTCAATGCTTCCTCATATATTTCATTCAGGCGTTTTCTCAGTGACAGCGGAGATATGACTTCGACTGAGCGGCTGCGTGAAAGCAGTTCCATAACGAAATCATTGGTTATCCGCAGGCGCAGACCTATAGTGATTCCATCAGCGGTTTCACTGATTGTCCTTTGGGAAGAATGAATCGGCAGAGTCTTGATGAATCTTGCATCCAAGGCATCATATTTCAATACTATGTCTTCTACCGGGTCCTCCGGATTGTTCCATATTCCGAAACTTTCCCTGAAGAGTGCCGGAATGTCCAATCTGTCGTTGCGGACAAAGTTCTTGTCCGTAATTCTCAGATCTCTGAATCTCCCGAGTTCGAAGCAGCGTATGCGGCCGTCATCGAGGAGGCCTACAAGATACCATCTTTGCTGTGATTCTTTCAGAAAATGAGGATTGACGTGGAATCGGGCGGTCTTGTCCTGCCGTGGCAGGTAGTAGCTGAACTCAATAGTACGGCAGTTCTTTATGGCCATCATCAAGTCGCCTATGTCAGCCGAAAAGGTCATTTTCCTGTGTTCGGGAATCACATACTCCCTCAAGATTTCATCGCTTCCAGCTGCCGACAGTATGCTGAAGTCGGACAGCAGTCTTTCGAAAGTTTCAGACTCGGCGCAGCGATTGTCTATAAAGTATCCCTTATTCTTGCAATACTTGATGTCTATTTTGAATATCTCGCTGATTGCCTTGAAATCTCGCTGTAATGTCCTGAGACTCACTTCCTCTTCGCCCATAGAGCCTGATACGGCGGACAGGAGCTCGTCTTTGGGGACAAACTCCCGCCGGCCGCTCAATTTGTTCACGATGCGGCAGTACCTGTTCAGCTGTGTCAGTGCGGCCATCTGCTAATCCTTGAGGTTAGCGAACGGGCGGAGTCCTCCGTTTGCCATCTTGAATCCGGCAATCAGTTCGGATTCATATTCTTCTGGAGAGCCATCCGGCATAGGTTTCCAGTAGAAAACGAGGTCTTCATGATCGGCAAGCTGCCAGATGAACCGCCCTCCCCAGTGTCCAACTGGTTCGCCATTCCCGAAGCGCAGGTAGGTCCGGACTCTTTTGCGCAGGGTTTGATTCGTCATTCCGATATAGACGACTGTTTCTCCCTTGACCCAGTTCATCTGCAATTCTGAAATTGGCACATTCGGTTTTTTACCCTTGAACGCCCCTCCTGATCCGTTCTGGAGAAAGGATGGATTTTCAGATGATTTGCGCACTACAACGTAAACACCCTGCTCGCATGGAATGAGGTCATCGTTTTTTCTTAATTCAGCCACGGTGAATCCGCCTTCGAATCCTTCAGGCAATTGGAAATTTGTGTTATTCATGTTGTTTTTGATTTTAATTGAGGCAAAGATAAAGGTTGATAGCGACAAAACATGTCGTTGATAAAATTATTTGCATAAATTTTCTCAACGGGACAAGATTTCCATAACAGGAAACTTTTAAAAAGGGCTTTTCAAAATGCTGAATTTTGAAAAGCCCCTTTAAGGTTTTGTATTTTGTTGTCAGAACCGCCAGCCGAAGGTTGCGACGATGCGGAGGTTCGCGCTCTTGTATCTTATTTCAGGTGAGTACGGGGCCGGAATGCCGTCCGGATCATAGATGTAGTCGCCGTATGGACGGATATACTTCATGGGATGGAACTGTCCGACAAGGGCGAGATCGGCGAAGAAGGAGCGGTTGCTGCTGTAGCCTAAGCCGAAAGAGGCGGTATGGATGGCCTTTTCGTTGAGTTTCAGCTTATACATGGAATCCCCGTCGTAGGCATGGGTCTGACCTGAGGTCAGCAGGTTGTAGCCGAGGCGGATTGCGAAGGCACTGACCGGCCGGAATTCTGCTCCAAGGCGGAAATTGTGTCCTACACCGCACAGATCCCGTATTTCGGTGTTCTCAGGTTGGTAGTTACCCTGGTCATACGTATCGGCCGTCGAGAAATGCATCTTGCGGTAGTTGCTGAATTCGTAGTCGGCGCTGACCAGTCCGTATTGCCCTATGGTCCATGCAATACCGAAATTGGCCCTCATCGGGGTCCTGAGATAGAACTGGTAGTCGGAACTTTCAGCATCGGATGAGCCGCTGAAAGAGGAAACGTCGTAGTTGGCTTCCGTAGCTGCTGCGTAGGTGTTCGTGACTATCGCCATGGCAGGAGTCTGGATGGCTGCACCTATTCTCAATCCGCTGAAAGGCGTGACTATGATTCCGAATTTTGCGTTGAATGAGTTTGCGCGGGAGCGGACCTTGAATGTGCTTCTCGCTGAACGGAAATGTGTGGTCGTTTCAGCAGCAGTCTCGTTGTCGGTGAAGATTATGTCGAAATCGTAGGGATCGACTGCCTCTTCCTTGAAAAATTCGTTGGAAGTGTAATTGGCGGATACTGCGCTCAGGTTCATTCCGAGATATACTACATCGGAAATATTCATGCCGGCATTGAAAGTATATTCGTATTTCGTGCCTGTGACGCTTTGTCCGTATGACTGTTCCACACCATGTTCGCCCATTCTGATCTTGCCTTTTTCGTCTTCATATTCGCTGATGCCGATGAAGTCTTTTCCGGTGCTGCCGATTGACGCTATCGCCCCGCTGCGGTAGGCGTTCACAACATTCCACTCGCTGGCAGGGAGTATGTTGAATATGTCGTCGTCAAGCATGTCATCGGCTACGAAACCGTAATCGTACGCCAGATCCTGCGCCCGCACAGCCAGATAACCGTACTGCGAAGTTGCCGTATTTGTGCCGTTGGCGTAAGGATTCGAATGGTATATGCCGCTGCCGTTCACGACAAAGCCTATGCTCCAGTTCTTGACCCCGCGTTTGAATCCGGTGTCGAAATTGAGCATAAAACCGTAGTTCGGCATTATGAAATCTGTGTTGGCGTTAAATGTCTTGTGTTCGAAATTCTGTATTCCGTCCGGCATCCTGCTGCCTTTAGTCCCGTTGAAGCTGATGTCGCAGCCCGGGGTTATTGTGAACTGTGAATACCTTGCCACTGCCGAGCCTGCAGGATTGATTCCTATTGAACCAAGATCTCCTCCAAGTGCCGTGAAGGCATTGCCCATTGCCATTGTTCTCGCCGTGCCCTGATAGTCATTCTCGCTGAGAAGGAGGGCGTCCTGAAAATTCTGTGCGGAGATTGCCCCGCACAGAATCATGAATCCGAAAGATATGAGTGTCTTTTTCATAATCATCATTTTTTAACGCCTCGATGATGTGGAGCGGCTGCTGCCGGATGAGTGTCCGGAGCCTCCGGAGTAACTTCCCGATGAGTGGCTTGAACTTCCGGAATAGGAACTGCTACGGGAGTATGAACTTGAACTGCCGCTTCTGTCGTATGAACTTGAGCTGCTGCGTGAGCTTGAACTGCTGCTGCCTCTGTCGTACGAACTTGAACTTCTGCCATAGGAGCCGGAGTCTCTGCTGTATGAACTTGAACCGCTGTTATATGAACTTGAACTCCTGCCGGAACTGCTGCCCGGTCTGCTGTAGGTTACTGCAGGTCTGCCGGAGTTTTTGCTGCCGGTCGTCCTTGTAGTCCCAGTAGATGGTCCGGGTCGGCGGCATCAACTTGGAGCACTACTGGCAGGGCACCTTCGTCATGGTA
>CABQAB010000196.1 GCA_902461985.1 uncultured Bacteroidales bacterium
TTCCTGCAAAACACCTTCCGGTGACGGTCAGATAGTACCGCTGCTTGTAGTTGTAATTGACACGGGCCATCACGGACATTTTCTTCACAAGGGAATTGGATGACGTGAGCGTGTAGTTGTCCTTGTCCGCAATGGCGTTCAGGTCATTCCACTTCAAATCGTCCACCAGCATTCCCTTGCCCCTTATCTGCTGATAGTTGGAATTTTTGTAGTACATCGAGAAACCGGCCATGACATCGAAATGGTTGGCACTGTTGAAATCGGCCTTATAGCTTATTGTATTGTCCGTATTGAACTGCACACTGTCTCCGTCCTGACGGGTAACCTCACCACCGGTGGAATTGAGTCTCCTTGCCGGGAGAGTGCCCGGATAGTAGAGGTAGAGGTGGGTGTCGTATTTGTACCAGCTGTTCTGGCTCTTGAATTTAAGGCCCTTGAGAGGCGTCAGTTCGAGGGTGAGAGTCTGGTTGTTGGAAAATATGCGGCGGTAGTTTTCCGTCTGCCGGATCGTAATATAAGGGTTGTTGAAAGGAGAACCCTGACCATAATTGTAGAGGTCGTTGATTTCGCTGTCCAGCCCGAGGACCGGGGAGATATACACGGCACCGGCCCACACGCTCGTTCCGCCTATGGCCGCCTTGTTGTTTCTGTTCTTCCTGTACATCAGATTGGCATTGTAGGAAAGTTTCAGCCAGTCCGTGAATTTATGTCCTATTGAAAATCTGCCAGACACGCGTTCCACACCGGAATCCAGCACTATTCCCTCATCATCGGCATAGGAAAGGGAAGCATAATAATTTGTCTTTTTGCTGTTGCCGCTCACCGACAGTCCGTACTGCTGGAAAGGGGCAACCCTTGTTATCGACTTCAGCCAGTCCGTGCCCTCTCCCAACGCCTCCGGATTCATATATTTCTCCGGATAACCCGGAGTGGCGGGATATGTCAGGCCGTCAGAGGAACGGGCGAAATCTATCCTGTCATTATTATATACTGCGAATTCCTCCGCATTCATATAGTCCAGCTCGCGGGCAAGCTGAGAGAAACCGACTTTGACAGTTGCCGTCACATTTGCCTTTGCCGGAATGGTGCCGCCGGCTTTTGTGGTGACGATTATGACTCCGTTGGCTCCCTGCGAACCATAAATGGCTGTGGAGGAAGCGTCCTTGAGGATTGAGACCGATTCTATATCGGCTGAATTTATGTCGGACAAGTCCTGGACTGCATTCATGACTCCATCCACTACAATAAGAGGTTCATTGCCTGCCGTGATGGAACGTGTACCTCGTATTCTTATGGAAGTCCCCTCCGTAGGGTCACCGGAGACAGTCATGATGTCCGCTCCCGCCACCTTGCCCTGAAGGGCCTGTCCGACGGAGAGTACCGGAGACTTTTCCACATCCTGCATCTTTACATTGGTAACTGAACCGGTAAGATCTGCCTTTTTCGTTTCACCGAAGCCTATCACAACCACCTCATCGAGATAGGTGGCATCGGGCTGCATTATGATGTCTATCACCCTTTTGTCTCCGACCTTGATCTTAGTTGGAGCATAGCCCAGTGACTCGAAACGGAGAACCGCATCAGCCGAGGGTACCGTGATGGAATATGCTCCGGAAGCATCCGTAGTAGTTCCGGTCCCGACGCCGTCCACAATGACAGCCGCTGCAATGAGAGGATTGTTTTCATCATCGGACACCGTTCCGGTAATCTTGATATTCTGGGCGCTGAGAACAGCAGTTGCACCAGTCATCAGAAGGACTGCAAGAGTGACAGCTTTGGCGCCTGAAACAGTAAGAATCTTCATCTTTTCCGTTATTAGTTTCAATGCAAATTTAAGGATTAAAGACAAGCATCCGCTGCCCCTTCCGGCCATTATAAACCAAATATAGGTCATCAATAAATCAAAAACCTCAATACAGATGTCTGAATTGAGGTTTTTATATATTTGGACAGGCTAATTTCGAAGCCGAAATTATAGGTCTTTACGGCATATTTTCCTGTCAAATTCCGTTTTGTCGCATATCGCTAGGTTGCGGAGCTTCGCTCTGTAGGTATAGACTGTAGGCAGGGAGCATTTCAGGAACTTCGCAATATCAGAGCTGGAACTTATGCCCAGTCTCATCACTGCGAGGATGCGGAGTTCCGTTGTCAGATTCCTGGCTCCCGCATCATATCTGTTCTCAGGCGGCAGCATCGAATTGACCTCCTCCACGAAATCCGGATATATGTTCAGAAAAGCCTCGTCAAAGAAACTGTAGAATTCCTTCTGCGCTGAATACTCCTTGTCCGCAGAACGCAGGACCTTCATCAGGGCCTCTGGACCGTAATCTTTCAGTATGTGGCGGTATTCGTGTCTGTTGAAGGTGGCCTCATCCATATAGTGCAGGGAGAGCAGCATATAGCGGAAAATGTAATTCTCCTTGATTTTGTCGGATATGGTCAGTTCCTCATGGGCCTTTTGGAGTGCATTCTTCTTTTTGGCGTTGTTGCGGTAGAGGACTGATATGATAATGCTAAGCACCACTATCACAACAATCCCGATGACAAGCATCAGCTGTCTGGACTTGACAGTGGAGAGATAGGAGGATATAATCTTCCGCTCAGCCGTTCCTGATGTCTGGATTCTCGGAAAGAAATAGGCGTTGGACACATCGTCATAGTGGATGTTTATATACCTTGCCGCCCTCGCAAGATCCCCGTCATCAAAAAGCATCAGAGACAGCTGGTAGAGAGACTGGTAGTCGCGGTTTTGTGACTTGAAGTCGTTGATTGCTGTTCTGGCCAGCCATATTTCCTTCTCCAGCCTGTTCCCGGACTCTCCCCAGAGGTTGGCGATGTTGTACATTATGGAGATACGCTCATGCTCGTCGGTAGATGACTTCAGGCAGGCTTCAAACACATCCCTTGCCCTTGAGGTCTGGCCGTTTGAGCGGTATAGATTGGCAAGGTTCTTACGCCCGATGTACGAAAGCGTGTCCAGCCGGACCAGTCCCCTGCGTATATTCATCAGTTCACTCCTGTATTCCGGCTTGTTCTTCATCAGCTCGATTCCGGTATCGTGATAGAGTATCTTCAGGTTCACGGGCAGGCCGACAGTGTCGATACCGTAGAACTTCTCGATTGCAATCCTCTGGGCACCCCGGCTTGCCGTTTCATAGATTTCGTTGCACCTGGCCTTGAATTCCTGCTCAAAGGACACTGCATACATCTTCTCTATCTGATTGAATTTTGCAGCAGAATCAAGGTTGAAATGTTTGTAGGCGTCGAAGAGCTGCTCAGCAATCCCGCAGGAGCGGGACCGGTCGGGACTGACAGCAAGCAAAAACTTCAGGCTGTCATTGGAGGCTTCAAACTTGTTCTGATAATATTGGCGGGACTCAATGGTCCGATCCAGTTCATCCAGGACATGTTTCAACTCTCTGTCAGTACAGGAGACGAGACTCAGGATGGAAATCAGGACAATTAAATATTTGCTGCACATGGTTCCGGTGGATTGATTTTTCAACTGCTTCAGGCGGATGAAGCCCATAAGAAGATTTTCAGAATCCAAAATTAAGTAATTTTATTGATTTGAGAAAAAATTTCAAGTAAGATATTTGGCAGTTTAAAATTAATTTGTACCTTTGCAATCCCATTCGGGAATGGGAGCATAGCTCAGTTGGTTCAGAGCGTCTGCCTTACAAGCAGAGGGTCGGGGGTTCGACTCCCTCTGCTCCCACAAGTTCATTGAAAGTTTATTTTCGGTTGTCCAACGCCGCAGACGTTCCATTTCAATGTAGATTCAAGTTTATTTTGAGATGGATGCAAGGCGGACAAGTGACGAGGGAAGGAGCTACCTCTTGGTAGTGACTGACCGACAATCCGCAGTCCAACGCCGCAGACGCTCCGTTTCAACTTAGATTCAAGTTTATTTGGAGATGGATGCAAGGCGGACAAGTGACGAGGGAAGGAGTTACCTCTTGGTAATGACTGACTGAGGATACGCAGTCCAACGCCGCAGACGCTCAAAATAAACTTGAATACGGGGGTATAGCTCAGTTGGCTAGAGCATCTGCTTTGCAAGCAGAGGGTCGTCGGTTCGACTCCGACTATCTCCACAAAAAAGAGGTTCAGAATGTTTCTGAACCTCTTTTTTGTGGAGATACCGGTATAATTGACATTTTTGGTTGGTAAAATCGTTGTATCTTGTTAATATCCCGTGACATATAGAAATTAGATGAAAAGCGTTTCATCTAATGAGTGATAATAAGAAAAT
>CABQAB010000197.1 GCA_902461985.1 uncultured Bacteroidales bacterium
GGTGGCGTTGCTGTGTATTCCAACAGCCCTTATCACATAGAGGAACTTGATGAATCTCCATGGTTCGTCCTGAGTACGATGTCAGGGTCAGGTGACGGCAAGATCAAGGCTTCGGTAGACCTTAACGAGGGTTTCAGGCGGATGACAAGGATAGTCTTCTGCAGTGATGTGGATTCGCGCAGGGATACGGTCTCCGTGAAGCAGAAAGGAATGTTGCAGACCAGGATGTCCCTCTCGAACACATCTATAGTGGGACCCGGTGCCGGAGGGACATATACCGCCGGCATAGATACCAATATAGATTTTGAGGACATGGACGTGGATATACAGTATTCAGGAGAAGCGCATGGCTGGATATCCGCTGTCAATATATCAGGAAACGGCTCATCGGACAGGACGCTGGAAATAGTCACAGAGGCGAACGAGTCTGAAAATTCCATAAGAAGCGCTTCAGTGACATTGACTTATGTAGATGGCTGGGGAGAAAGGAGCAGACTGCGCTTCAATTATATCCAGAAATCCGCGAAGGAACTCCTTGGAGAGACCATATCATTTGCAGACGCAAGGCAGTTCTATGCTACCGGGGAGCCTATAGACGAATATGTGCTGATAGAGGGAATAGTAGTGAGCGACCCGGACAGCGGCAATGCCGGAGACAATGACCAGAAGACCACATCCACCATTGACTACTCGTATTCGGCGAGGACTGTATATCTCGAATCCCTTGACGGGAAATATGGTTTCAGCATCCTTATGGATACGGAGGATGACAATGTGTTCAGACGTTACGACAGGGTGCAGATTCTTCTCCATGGTGCTGTAATCACAAAACGTGAAGAACCTGAACGCTATGACATAACGGGAGTCACGAAATCCATGGCAACATCAGTAGTGGCAGGCATAAGTTCTGATGTACCGGTCAAGCTGAGGAAGATAGGAGAACTCACGGATGACGATGTCTATACATATGTGACTCTCGATGAAGTGGAATTTCCTGTAAGGAAAGGCAGCATTTCACCTGTCAATGAAGGCTATGCAATAGGCGGGAATGCCAACCGTATAGCCAAATATCCCCTCTTGGTACGCTGCAGTGACGGTAATTCAATGTATATGTACACCAATACCGTCTGCCGCTACAGGAATGACGGCACAAGGCTTCCCTACGGTTCTGGCAGTATCTCCGGAGTGATTGTCCATGAGCGTTTTTCGCGTTTCACATGGAAGAACGGGGCCGACCCGCTGGATGTCGAAATTGACGAAGAACTCGGCAATATAGGACGTTACCAGATAAGGCACCAGAGCAAGGCTGATATCTGGGGACACATGAACGACAGCGTTGAAGACAGTTTCTCAGCCCTTCTGACTGAATACAGATTCTGGAATCCGGACTCCGAAGCGCAAGTGATGAGACCTACCTACGGCACTAACGGATGGCTTACCCACACTTACTCGACAAAGTACACAGGCTCTGAGGAAAAGGACTACACCAATGCCCAGTATAACGTACATCTGTCAAGCGAGGTTGTGTTCTCGTACCTCGGCCCTATGGGTATATCCGCAAACGGAATGTTCGGCTATAACCCGGGGAACATTAACGGACTGGGCCTGCTTCTCGACCCGGAGAAAGACCACTACAATCCTGAAATGGCGGACTGGGTGGGTCAGTTCAACGGCAATATGGAATGGCTCGCCCCTCAGACCACAGACGCAGAAAACAACATCAGACTGGCCAACTGCGGCAACAACATGAACGGCAAGACATGGTGCAGCGCGAACTGCTACTGTTCCTTCGCCGCCACCGACTGGTGGGATGCCGAAGAGGAAAGGGGCTATGCATGGATTATGGAATTCTCTACAGAAGGAATATCCACAGACAGACTCTCCATGCAGATTTCTGCTCTCAACACCAAGACTTGGTCTCCGCGCTACTGGAAGGCGGAATGGTCCACATTGGATTCAATGTCTCCGGAAGATGACGCCCAATGGCATAGGATCGCGGAATACTCTGTCCCGGACATCTCGGTCTACAGCAATACATTGTATTCTTCCATAGTCGGATACAAGAGCATTGACATTCCTCTTCCTCTCGAAATGCTCGGAAAGGAGAAAGTCTATATACGCCTTATGCCTTTGAACGACAAATGCAGCGATGGCTCGGACTATGACAATGCCGTGCTTGACAGGGAAGGCAGCAACCGCCCTTCAAACTCAATTGAATACATAGCAGTCAGATACAATAAACAATAACACTTATTACAACAATAACATTCATTACGATGAAAACATTATTCAAGACTTTCGCGATGTGCGCTGCAGCGGCGCTTTTCGCAATCGGATGTACGGAGAAACTTCCGGACGAACCAGACCAGACAACTCCGGCGGCAGTTCCGGAAATAACGTCAATTACACCGGACAACGGCCTTGCCGGTGACGGAGTGATCATCAAGGGAACGAACTTTTCTTCCGTCAAGGAGGAGAACACAGTGATGTTCTCAGATGAGCAGGCTGAAGTGCTGAAGGCTTCAGACAAGTCCCTGACAGTAATTGCACCTCAGCATCAGCCGGGTAAAGTCAATGTTACCGTTACCGTGGCCGGTCAGGTTTCAAAACCGGTGGAATATACCTACAACGAACCTCTCAAAGAGCCTGTAGTGAGCGGGATGGACAAGACTGAGGCTGCCATAGGTGACAAGCTTGTCATCAGCGGTGAAAATTTCGGGACTTCCGCAGCGAACGTGACGGTCACTTTCGGAGACGCTGCTGCTGAAATTGAGTCTGTGACGGAAACTGAAATCACTGTGATTGTGCCTGTCGGAAACGGCGAGGTTGAGGTCATGGTGAAAATCGGAGATTTCGATGCCAAACTTGCAGGAATCCTGAAATATGTCTTCGGACGCGAGATTGCCATAGCTTCGGTTTCATTGACGACAGTTACTGAGGGGGATGTAGTGACTGTTACCTGCACCGGACTGGAGGACGTGACTGCAGAGGAGTGTACGGTGACTGCTGACGGTGTAGACGTTCCGGTTACTTCAGTTTCTGGCAACGTAATCACAATCACCGTCCCTAAGATGACCCTCGGAGACCACAAGGCAGTGCTGAATGTCGTTTCGGCTGCTCCTGTGGAGGCTACTTTCGCATACTATGAAATAGGTCAGTATGAGGTCAGTACGATTATAGGTAATGGTACTGCTGCACTGCAGGACGGTGTCGGCACCGACGCCCGTGTCCAGATTCCGGAATATGTCGGATTCGGTCCTGACGGCTATCTGTGGATGACAACGCGGGGCGGAACAGCTTCCCACAGTATCATGAGGGCGGACCCTTCAGGATGGACTGTGACTACGGTTGTACCGGCAGCCACCGTAGGCTCCGGTGTCTATTTCTGGGGAGGAGACTTCAATTCCAAAGGTGAGTTCCATGTCTGCTCAAAAGGTAAGGGCTATATAGGCAAAGCGGTACAGGAGAATGGCTCATGGTCTTTGAGTACATACAATATTTCAGGTATGTCGCCTGCATTCAAAAGCTGTATGAACCTTATATTTGACGCAAACGACCATATGTATGTTGCGGACAGGGACAACAAACGTGTCGTGCAGTCCTTCGATGGAACTTATGAGAAAGAATATGCTTTGGATTACCAACCATATACAATCGCATGGGACAACAGGAAGGAGAATATCATTGTCGGATTCAACGGAGCAAGAAGGATAGCCATGCTCAATCTCGCCACGTCAGAATTGACAGTTCTCTGCGGCACCGGGACAAAACCGACTGCCACCGTGTACAAAGACGGTTCAGCCATGGAGGCTACTGTCGGCAATGCTACCGGAATAGTCATGGACAAGAACGGCTATATCTGGTTCAATGACCTCGATGCCTTCACTTTGAGAGTACTCGTCCCTGGCCCGGAAGGCGACTATACCAAGGGTATCGTCAAGACAGTTGCCGGTCAACCTGCGACAAAAGGCTTTGCTGACGGTGACGGACTTGCCGAAGCGAAGTTCAATGCCCAGGGAATGCTTGCCATGGATGCCGACGGCAATTTATATGTAGCTGACGGTGCCGGTAACAGAATAAGAAAAGTCTCATTGAAAAAGTAGTGGTGTTACGATTATAATATGAAAAGGTTATTTTCCTTATTTGTTGCAGTAATCTGCTTCCAGGCAGTTTCCGGAGCTCAGGCCATCACGCCTGAGTGCCGGAAACGG
>CABQAB010000198.1 GCA_902461985.1 uncultured Bacteroidales bacterium
AACTACCACCAGACCGATGAGGGACATGAGATTGATGGTGGCGCCACAAAGCCACACGACAGCCAGAGAGCCGAAAATGTCAATTACGATTTCCGAGAGGACTATCAAAGGCTGCAGCAGAGACTCAAACTGCGATGCCAGAATCAGATACAGCAGAACTATGGCTACGAGCAGGACGAGAACCAGCTCGCGAATCATTTCCCTGTTAGAGAACCACGCCCCGCTGAAATCCGCTTCAAAATTGCCATCCTCATGCACCATGGAACGGATCTTGTCCATCATCCCAGAAGGGTCGCGGCCGGAGAACTCCATCTCCACGGGATAATACGCCCCCTCGGCCCCGGAGATTATGTATTTGAGATCTGATTCTGAAGTCTGCATCATCAAGGTCTTCAAAGGGACTTCATAATCATCCTTTTTGATGAACGAATCCTCGATGATCCGGGACAAAGTGCCCTTATCCACTCCCATAACCACCGGAAGGATAAGATTTCCCTGGACAATGTTGAATATCCTGTTTTCGTTGAGGGAATTTTTCAGGACCGAAACGATTTCCTGAAATGATACATCATAAAGGGCCATTCTTTCGGGATCAGCCACATATAGTATGTCTTTCTTCATCGGAATTTCCTGAATTCCGGCTTCCGGGAATGCTTCTGACAGCTTGCCTACCAGCGTGCAAAGATGCCCGGGTTCAATTTCAGGAGAAGAGACCGGCCTCAATCGTGCCACCAGTTCAGCCTCGTCAGAGTCAAAGACCATATCGAAAATATTTCCGGCAGGCACAAAGCTGAACAGAGCTGAAGGAGACTGCTCTCCAAGGAAATCCGAAACTGCGGTCTGCAGCCTTTCAAGCTCCCCGGAATCAGCGCAGTTGAAATAGATTGATGATTCCGAAACCGACTGTTCTCCGCTGTGCCCGAGCACAAAATTCTGCACACCTACCAACGATGTATACTGAGTGGCGCAGCACTTTGCCACATTCTCAATTTCCGCGGTTCTACGCTCATTTTCTTCAAGAGAAAGGCTTTCATTCCAGTCAATTTTCAGAATGGTGTCTGTGTAGGTGATTTCCGGCAGGCGCTCTTTCTGCATATACATAAAACAGAATATCGTTCCTAACGCAGAAAGAATCAGTACGGCCCAGCCTGCCCATTTGTGTCTGAAAAGCCACAGTTCTGCGCGTTCGTATGCCATCGGGATTGAGTCGGACGACAGTTTCGCCAGAAAAGCATTCTGTCGGAAAGAGTCCTGCCCTCTGTACCAGCACCAGTAATACACAGGAATTACAGTGACTGTCACCACAAATGACGTAAACAGGACTATTGTCACCGCCATTGCCTGGTCATGGAACATAGCACCGGCAACTCCTTTCACAAAAACAAGAGGAATAAAGACCGCGCAGGTCGTCAGCACCGAACTGAGCATAGGTCCGATGACCTCAGACGTACCGTCAACCACTGCCGTCCTCAGTCCGTCTCCCCTCTGCCACCTCGCTGTGATGTTATCAGTGAGTATAATCGTGTTATCCACCATCATTCCCACTCCTAACAGGAGACCGGACAAGGAAATTATATTGATTGTCAATCCCAGAATGTAGAACATCAGCATAGAGAACACGAGAGCCGTCGGAATAGTGAGCGCGACGAGTGCCGGAGAGCGGAAGTCCTTCATGAAGAGGAATATGACAAGGCAGGCGAGAATGATGCCGACTATAATATTCTTTATGAGATTGCCGATGGAGTACTCCAGCAGTTCAGTCTGATCTCTGGTAATATTGAACTCAATCTCCGGATAATCCCTGCCGAAACTTTCCATAAGTTTCCCGACACTTCGTTTCAAATCCGCCATCCTGGCATCTCCCTGTTTTATCACCGCCATAGTGATGGCCGCATCACCGTCCGAGCGGACCAGACCGCTGCGTTTGGCCGGATGCCCGATAACTTTTGCCACATCCTTGACCTGCAGCAATCTGCCGTCCGCATTGAACCAGATGTCAGCGATGTCATCTTCACTCGTAGCGAAAGACTGGAATTTTACGCTATACCTGTATTCTCCGTCCCTTATGGAAAGATTGCCGAGGCGGATGTCAGCCGCCTTTACTATATCCTCAAAACCGTTCTCCGCAATGCCCAGTGAACGAAGTTTTTCCGTATCAGGAATTATCAGAATCTCAGGGGACACACCGCCGCTCAAATCCACCATAGCGACCTCGTCCAACTGTTCCAGGCGCCTGGCGACAACCTCCGAGGCGAAACGGCTCATACTGCTGAAGTCCTCGGGAACAGAAAAAAGTTCAATGTCATCCCCGGAAGGTTGAGGGTTCTTCAATTTCATGTCTATGAAAAATGCCGGTATATCAGTAGCACTCGACTTGAAGACTTTCGGTCGCTCTATATCCTTGAGACTGCCCATAGTCCGGTCTATCTTTTCATTGACCTCGATGAATGAAAAATCCATATCAGTCCCTTGCCGGAAACTCAGCCTGATTGTGCAACTGCCGTCCTCCGACTCGCTTTTCATATCTTCAAGCGCATCCAGCTGAACAAACTGCTGACGCAGAGGACGGCTCACCGTTTCATCTATCTCTCGGGCTGAAAGGTTGCGTGCATTAACCTGCACGGTAATGTAAGGAATATCCACATCCGGAATCAGAGACACAGGCAGTCTCCAGATGCTGACGATTCCAAGAACCATTATCACCAGGAGGACCATTGTCACAGTGACAGGCCTGTCCAGAATTCTCCCCAACATCGCTTCAATTGATTATTGTAACTTCAGAGTCGTCGGCGAGATTCAGATTTCCGGAAACAATTACGGCATCGCCCTCCGAGAGGGTCGCACCGCGCTCAGTGTTTGCCGTCACCGCATATTCACTGCTATTTGACATCAGCACATTAACATAGGTCCACAGCGCTTTGCCGTCAGACTCACGGAAAAGGACCGTCTCATTATCCCGGATGACAACAGCAGACTTCGGAACGACCAGCATGCCCGGAACTCTGCGGCAGATGGATATTCTGACATTCATTCCGTCCACGAGGCTGCCATCATTACGCAGCCCGGCCGTGACAGACACCTGCCCGTTTTTATCCACAAGCGGATTGATGGACAGAATCTTTCCACGGAACATTCTCGGTTCTCCCGAAAACGGGACGACCTCCACCTCCTGACCTTTTTCCAGAAATGAATACTCAGATTCCAGCACAGAAAAATTCACATACAACTCACTGTCGTCAATGATTGTACAAAACGGCTCAGTCCCGCTGCAATCGTATTTGCGCAGTGTCAGACCGGCAATCTTACCGCTTACTGGTGCCCTCACGACTGCCCCCTCCAAATCAAGTTCGGCCTTTCTGAGGCTGTTGCGGGCAGCGTACCAGCCTGACCGCATCCTTGCCATGGACTTGATGTCCTGAGGAACCGAAGCAGAGTCCGCGACAGCATAACCAAGCCCCGCCAGCACATCAAGATAATCGAGTTCCGACTTTTTCACTGCAATGCGGGCTGCATCCAACGCCAATTCCACTCCGGCTGACTCCTGGGCCGCAACCAGACTCCCCTTTTTGACCACACTTCCGTTCTCCACCGCCACTTCCCGGACCACGGCGGGACTGCCGAACTGAAGCCTGACTTTGGCCTTCGCTTCCAGTTTCCCATTGGACAGGACTTCTCTCTTGAAATCAGTTTTCTTCAGCACAAGAGTCTCCACTTTGTTTGTCGCATGCTCATATTCGAGCTTTGAATCCCTTGCGGAATCACTGCGGCCCGACCTGCCGGAACACCCGGACAACAAAACCACGAGCAAAGCAGCGGCAATGGTGCTGCATTTATAAAATCCGGCTCTCATGACACTATTGTATAAGTTCTTCAAAATTAACGTCTATATCCTTTTCAGCGAGGAAATCATACAATGTAAGCTGGCGGATGGCATAATAACAGTTCCAATAAATGCTCAGATCATTGATGAACCTTTCCGTAGCCGAATCAGCCTCCGTCCTTGCCGTATTCAGTTCCATGACAGATGCCGTCCCTCCCCGGAATCTGTCCATGACAAGTCCGTAGCGTTCCTGAGCCACTCTGTCCGCCCTTTCAGAGACTTCGCACTGCCTGCGCTGGCTGTTGAACTGCCCCACGGCCGCATAGACCTGACGCAGGCAGTGAATGATGAAAAGGCGGTCAGGGCCATAGAAAAGCGGCTCACGGAAAC
>CABQAB010000199.1 GCA_902461985.1 uncultured Bacteroidales bacterium
TGCTTTTCCCTGTCGAGACGGCCGACAAAAGTTATTCTGACAAAGTGTTTACTGACGGCCGTACTGTAGTGTCACCCGGGATGGTCTCCACTGAAACAGAAGCGGAGGACTCTTCGGCATCTGTCTCCGATGGCGTCTCCACACGGGCTTCCAGGTCTGATGCGCAAGAGATTGCGGAAAGTGTGGAGAAAACAGCAGGCACGGAGTCAGAGACAGCCAAACGCATAGACCGGATCATAGTTCTGTTTGACGACGGAAGTTTTCAGGAGTTGAAATAAATTTGACGCTGCGACAGGAACTTTGTACCTTTGCGTCCAGATGTGAATTTACGACAAGATGTACAAATCGCTGTTGAACTTCTTTCTGAGCCACAATTCTACAGAGAAGGCATTCAGGATTGCCGCCAGTTTCATGACGGCGGTGAGAAACATTCCTTTTGGCAGACAGCTGCTGAGACTGCGTTACAAAGGCCGCATCAAGGGAAGTCTCTCAAAGGAAGTGTTCGGACTTGAATTCAAACATCCCATAGGCCTGGCGGCATCTGTAGACAAGGACGCGTCTTTTTATGACGTACTTTCGGAATTCGGCTTCAGCTTTATCGAAATCGGTCCCATGAATGTCACCACTGGCACCGGCTCCCAAAGCAAACTGCACAACGAAACTGCGCTCAAACATGCAGTCGAACATCTCCGCAGCGAAAGACCGGACTGTATCATTTCGGGCAACATAACCAGAAACGAAAAAAGCAAGGGCTCCGCAGAAATCATCAGAGATTACGAAGAGGCGTTCGCTCTGTTGTACGATTTCGTGGACATGATTGTAATTTCTCCTAAATTCACGTCCGCAAATGCCGGAGAGACGGCAGACATAAGCGATTTGTCAGACATCATTGACAGGATGCTTACACTCAGAATGTACTACGACGTTAACAAGCCGGTCCTGGTCCGGCTCACCCCGTCGCTGACGCGCAGCCAGACAGAAGAACTGGTAAGCTGCTGCCTGAGTTCGGGGATTGACGGAGTCGTGGCAGGCGGTACTGTCAGGTCCATAAGTGACATTACGGGCAAGGAACTCTTCGGGCAGAACATCGAATTCATACGCTATATCAATGAAATCTCCAGAGGACTTCTCCCTATTATCGGAGTCGGCGGCATTATGGACGGGGAAACCGCAGTCCAGATGATGGATGCCGGGGCAATACTTGTAGAAGTGTTTACGGGACTTTTTAGGGAAGGACCTACAATCGTCTATGATATAGTGAATTATCTCTACGGGCAGGAGAAAAGGAAATGCCCGGTAAAAGAAAAATAATCAGAAGATGCAAAACACACAACCCAGGGCCTCGATTTGCACAATCGGGGACGAAATCCTGATAGGACAGATTATTGACACCAACTCTTCAGAAATTGCAAGGATCCTGAATGATATCGGAGTCAAGGTAGTGAATATGCTTTCGATCGGCGATGACAGGGCACAGATTATATCATCCCTCGAAAACGAATTGAAACACAACGATATAGTGATTGTTACAGGAGGACTGGGACCAACTGACGACGACATCACAAAGCCTGCGCTTGCCGAACTTTCAGGCAGCTCCGCCTACAAAACGGATGAAGGCCAGATGGAAATAATCCGGCAGATCCTCCATTCGAGGGGACTTGATGTGCTTGACGTAAACATTGCCCAGGCCAGAGTGCCGGATACCTGCGAAGTCATACTCAACCGTAGAGGAACCGCACCGATTATGGTATTTCCGTTCGAAGCAGAGCGCTTCGGTCACAAAGCCATGCTCTACTCCATGCCGGGAGTACCGTTCGAGACCGTTGCCGCACTTCCTGACGTAGTCAGCGACATCTGCGCCAATTTCGATTGCGGCTGCATTACGCACCGCACAGTCATGACATTCGGACTCGCCGAATCCGCACTGTCCGCAAAAATAAGGGACTGGGAACACGCGCTGCCGCAGGGAGTACATCTTGCCTACCTCCCGAACACGCTCACAGGGGTAAGGCTCAGACTCTCAAAATTCGGAGGCAATGAACTCGAGAACGAGAAACTGCTCGACGGACTGTTCGCAGAATTGAAGACCATTCTCGGTGACATCATCTACGCAGACTCCGACAGCAACTTCCAGACTGAAATAGGCAGACTGCTGTCGGCACATTCGCTCACGCTCAGCGCAGCTGAATCCTGCACCGGAGGCATGATTTCTCATCTCATAACTTCAGTTCCGGGAAGTTCCGCATATTATCTCGGTTCCGTCACTTCGTATGCCGTGGAAGTAAAGGAGAAGGTTCTCGGAGTGCCGGCTGACTTGATTGAGAAATACGGGGTCGTCAGTGCTGAATGTGCCGCTGCCATGGCAGACGGCGTGCGGCGACTTACTGGAAGCGACTACTCAGTCTCCACCACAGGACTTGCCGGTCCAGACGGAGGCGACGAGAATACTCCGGTAGGTTTGGTATGGGTTGCAGCAAGCTCCTGCCGGGGAACTGTCACCAGGTCTTTCCGCTACAATAACGACAGAGCCCGCAATATCGAGCGCTTTGCCGCCGCTGCTTTAAGTCTCCTATACGGGAAATTGGTCTCAGAAATAGAATAACTGACAATCAATTTACAAAACAAAATTGTTTCTCATTAAAACAATTTTGTTACATACTATTGTGACCAAATGTATACCTAAATTTACATTTCGACGAGTTACGGGAAAGGAAGTTTACACAATGCCGGGACGAGAAAAGCGGCGCCGGTAAACCGAGTCAGTTTCACCCTACAAAATACGGAGAAAATTACCTCCGGCTATCTTCTCTATATCGCTTTCGGAATAGCCTCTCACCCGCAGTTCATCAAGAAGCAGGGGAAAGCGCGAACAGTCTTCCAGACCTTCTGGTGTGACGTAAATACCATCAAAATCCGACCCCAAGCCGACGTGCTCTGACCCCGCTAAAGAAACAGCATGGTCGATATGGTCCACAATTCTTTTATATGACGGACGCGGCAAAGCCTTGACCCTGTCCAGACAGTCATACCACCTCGCACGCTTCTCAGGATTGCCCGGATCGGCGATGAATTCGTCCTCAATGGACTCCACCTCATCATAATGCCTGCTGAAAGCCGCAGAAAAATCCTCGTCTAAAAATGAAGGATAGAAATTGATCTGGATTACACCTCCGTTCGCCGCCAAAGCCTTTATCATATCATCAGTCATATTACGCCGATGATTCGCCAGCGCACGGCAACACGAATGGGTCGCGACAACCGGCTTTGAACTGCACTCCAGCACATCGTAGAAGGTCTTGTCTGAACTGTGTGAAAGATCTATAAGCATACCCAGAGAGTTCATCCGGGCAACTACTTCCCTGCCGAAAGGACTCAGTCCTCCCCAGCGGCCTTTTCCGCTGCAGGAATCGGCAATAAGATTGTCCGCCGAATGTGTCAGCGTCATATAAACGACTCCGGATTCGTGAAAATGCTCCAGCGCAGACAGATTGTCCCCTATCGCCGAGCCGTTCTCGATTGCAAGAAGCACCGAAACTTTGCCTGCAGCCTTGTTTGCCGCAACGTCCTCAGCGGAACGCGCCAAAGTGGCAATCGAAGAATTGGCTTGCACAGCAGCGGCGGAGCAATTCAAAAGGTTTTCCGCATACCCGGTCGCAGCCACACCTTCCATAGTAGCGGGAACATAGGCTGCAAAACACACAGCATCCACCCCGCCCCTTCTGAGTTTCGGAAAATCCACCTGGGCGTGTGCATCTTCAACTCCAATGTCCCTCAGACGGTATATCTGGGAAGGCGTGTCACAGTGCGAATCTACTACAATCATTTCAATCTATGCTATTTTATTCTCTGTCTTACAGCCTCATACATGATTACAGCAGCAGCCGTGGACACATTCAGTGACCCTATGTTTCCGGACATGGGAATAGCAACTTTCTCGTCAGCCAGCTCGAGCATGGACGACGATATGCCTTTACCTTCGGAGCCCATGACTATAGCTATGGGACCTGTCAGGTCGGCATCATAAATCAGCTTGTCCACCTTTTCCGTGGCAGCGACAATACGGAAGCCTGACTGTTTGAGGTAGTATGCAGCATATCTCAGATTGGGAACACGGCTGGCATCTATACGGGTCAGGGCACCTGCCGACGCCTTGACGGCCTCGGCGTTGATTGCGGCCCCGCCTTTTGCGGGAACGATGATGCCGTT
>CABQAB010000200.1 GCA_902461985.1 uncultured Bacteroidales bacterium
AATACGAGGGGCACAGGATTACCAATTTCGAGATGGAGGGTTCGGCTGTGGCCGGCATCGCCCAGCACCTTGGACATCACGCCGGTACCGTCTGCTGCGCCATTGCGAACCGTCATATCGGCAGCAGCAACCCGGATTACAAACCGCAGGTGCGCAAACTTGTCGAGCTCAGTCTCCAGAAACTTTCGGAACTTTAACTGTCATCCCGGGCGGGACTGCAGGCTGTAGCCTTGCTCTCGGGCAGGAATAGCAACAAACAAAAAGAACTGACCGTCATGGCCAGTTCTTTTTGTGATAATACTCGACTGTAATATAAGGTCGCTATTCCCAGAGTTTCTTTATCTCAGAATGATAAATTATTATTCAAATGTACATGTTACTGATGCCGCTCTATCCACAGTGGCATTTGTGACATACCCGTCTCCGTCCTTTACATATTCAAAAGCAGTCGGTTCCCCTAAATCAGCATTAGATGACGGATAGCATTTTGATGGATTTCCTATCCAGCCGAACATCATTGCAGCATAAAAGATTTCTGGATTTTCTTCAATAGCCATCAATTCACCTAAAGCAACTCCAAAATCTATTTCGAACGGATTTGATATAGTCAGTTTTGGATCATCATAAGCAGAGGCGAAGTCTTCACAATTACCGTTTTCATCGTAGTTAATAACATACGGCGCTCCTTCTTGAGTTGAGAATTTTGCCAATTGGTTGTCCGAATTATATTGCCATGGATATTCTTCGTCATTGTATTTCAGACTGGTAACCAGGCTGTTTTCAACTGTGAATTCCCAGCTGAGTCCGCCTTCTCCTCCATCAAAAGAATAACTGTCTCCTGAATGTGATATCGTATAAGGGAATGGCATTGATTGTCCTTCCGCTTCCAGAGTACATGTAAATGTTGCAGGCTCTCCATTTTCGTATGTCGCTGCAAGTTCAAAATGAAGATAACCACCAAATACGTCAGCTGAAATGTTTTTTCTGTTTTTCTTGTTCATGGCCTTCAGCGTACCCTCAAGATCTTGCACAGTTCCTTCCTGTCTCACTTGTAAAGTACTTTCGGCAACTCCTTCCGGAACAACGAATTTTACTCCTGCAACAGTTGAAGTAGTAGCAACTTCTGTCTCGTCAAGAACAATAACTGCATTTGGAGCAAAACCGTTTCCGGTGATTGTAACTTCTGAACCAAAAGGCACTATGTTTTTAGGAACAGTAACGCCCGTCACAGCGATTTCAATCTCTCCTATCGTGTATTCTTTGTCGTCTTGTTCAAGGCAAAGAGTAAATGTTCCGAGATTATAAGGCAATTTTATCTCCGCTCCGGAAGACATTATAGTCGCTTCAAGTGATATGGCATCACCAGTTGCTGGTTTTAAACTGAATTTAGCATCAGCAGCAAGATTCTCAGCTTTAACTGTAATCGACGAACCGGCTGTCTGTACCCCTTCAAGATTCGTTACGGAAGGTTCTTTTGGTTCAGAACCTTCTCCATTGTTCTTGTCACAGGATGCAACCATCATCAGGCACGCAACTGACATCAGATAAAAAATCTTTTTCATAATTGTTTTGTATTAAGGTGTTTGTGTTTTTTTTCTTGGTGATTTCCCGAATGTCGCCTATGCCCCTTGCAAGGCATCAAGTATGTCTGCGGTCTCGTCGGAAGACGGGCGGCTCATGTTGTCATTGACAATCACCCCGTCCCGGTCCAGAAGGATGAATCTTGGAATGCCCTTTATCATGTAGTCCTCCTGGAAGGCCGTGCCGAGACCGAGGTAAAGTTGCGTTCCGCAAAGCTCTCCGCTTCTGACCTTCTCCTCCCATTTTGCCTTGTCGCGGTCGATGGAAAGGCCGAGGAACACAATGTTCCGTCCCTCGAACTTCCTGACAAGCTCTTTCATATACGGCAGTTCTTCGCGGCAGGGGCGGCACCATGTGGTCCAGATGTCAATGTAGACATATTTCCCCTTGAAATCCTTGAGACTGAAGCTGTTGCCTTCAATGTCGGTCGCGGTGAAGTCTGGAGACTGCCTGCCCGGCTTGGTCTTGTTCCACTTGTCGTATTTCTTCCTGAATTCCGCCACGAGTACAGGATCGCTGACGTAGGTGTTGTATATATTCACAAGGTCCTGCACATTCTCCACTCCGTAGATGTCCACATAGGGGGCGGCCAGGTGATGAATGAGGATTTCCACAACCTTGCGATTGCTGCAGTTGTCGGCTATATAGCGCATTTCGGCTACAATCTTGGGATAGTAGTCGGTGACGTTGCGGTTTCCTGCATCGAGGATGTGCGCGGCCTCGACCATATACTCACGGTACTGGTCCACCTGTGCGCAGAGCTCGTCATCGACGAAATATTTCCGTATGGTGTCGTAATACTCGTCCGTAGGCTCGAAAGGGGAGTCCGGTGCCATGAAACTGTGTCCCACAGTGTACATGATGAGCGGGGATGCGTATGAATACCTGATTCTCGCCTTCTCCATCTCCTTGAACTTGCCGGTTCCTTTCAGGTCGCGGGCGTCGAGGAGTTTCATGGCCTGTGCCTCCATTCCGGACAGCATGGCCGAGAATTCATCGAAAGGCAGTGCGAACTTCTCCTGGTCGAATTCTGTCAAAGACACGGTGTTGAGATACTCTACGGCAGGGGCCTTGCTGCCCTCGAACTTGAATGTGCCGCTGAAATCATTGCCGGTAAAAGTGATATGCGCATTGTCGCCCTTCTCGAAGTATACAAGCTTTCTGTCCATTCCGTAGAACACGTAGGCGAAAGTCTCTTCCACCCCGTTCAGGACCAGTTCTCCGTGCCCGCTTTCGTCAAGCTGCACTTCATGCATGTCGTAGTGGCAGGCTACTGCCACGGTACGGCTGACGGGGGAGTCCACGTCAAATGAAATCCGGATGTTGTCCGAGACCTCTGCACAGGCAAGCACTGAAAGCATTGCCGGCAGTATTAAAAATTTCTTCATATTTAATGTTTTTCAGTTGTCAAATCAATGTGCGAGAGCATCAATAAGTTCTCTCTTTGTATGTCGCATCCACAATTTTTCCGAATCCCTCGTGCTTTTCAGGAGTGACCTTGCTGAAGTCTCCGTCGGATTCGTAGCCCTCATAGATTCTGAGCGTGCCTTTCCCGTCCTTCTCGCTGCCGACTACAAGGTCGTAGCTGCGCCTGCTGTTGGCCTTCTGCCGGTACAGGTTGAATTTCATCATGGTAATCGTCTCGCCAGGAAGTTGGAAAAGCACTTTCCCCGCAGGTTCGGTGGCGGTCAGGTCTACGCCATATACTGTGTCACCTACGGCATAGTACATATAGTTCTTGAGGGAGCTGAACGCATACATGACCCCGTCCGCAAGTATGTCTCTGCATCCTGAAATGTCCACGCAACAGGCCTTTCCGAGCATGAAAGTACAGTCGGAGTAGAGCAGCATATCGCCGAGCTGTATTCCATAGACACGACATTCTCCGTCTTTGGCGAGAATGGAATAGGTCACGCCCATATAGGCATTACCCGGGTCGTAGAGGGTGTTTTCCATATATCTCAGGTCATAGCCTTCAGGATAGACGTCGAATGCGGTGCCGACCACGCTTTCATGTCCTTCCCCGGCGAATCCGTTGGCAATCTGGCCCATTTCGTCCATCCCGGCGACAGGATTGAGGTTGCCGAACTCGTTCTTTTCGATGAAAGGACAATATGCCATGAACTTCCTGTTGTCAATGTCGTATAGAAGGTATATGGCCGCATACTGTTCTGCCGAGACATTCGCGCCGATATAGGGGGCGACACGGTAGCCTTTGTTGACAGGGCTGCCGTAAAGTCCCTGTATGCTTATGTTCTCGCTGTAGTAGGCGTCTGTCCCGTTCACGATGAGCTTGCCGAAGCCGGCCGAAACCATCACTGAAGGGGCCGCATCTATCATTGTGGCCATCTCATACTTCATCCTGTAGTTCTCGGTCCATTCAAAGGCATTCTTGCCGAGCCTGGTCGCGCCCTCGTCCGTGAAGATGTAGTAGGGGGCGTCGGTGAAAGTCATGGCGGCCTGCCAGTGGATTCTGCGCGGGCCGTGATAAGCCGGCATTCCCGCATTGTCCTTGAGCACGTCAAAATAAGTCTTTTCAGTGACAGCGGAGACAAAATCCAGTCGTGCCCTGCCGTCCGGTTCAGAGCAAAGCACCATCCACCCTTCTGACATTGAAGA
>CABQAB010000201.1 GCA_902461985.1 uncultured Bacteroidales bacterium
CTCGCCAATCGTGGAAAACATGCCGGTCCCGGAGAATATACCAGCCGCTGAGAATATGCCGGTACTCTTCCCTGCCCAGCAAAAAGCCTATGACCTGATTCTCGAATCGTTCTCCAAGGGCAAACCCGCCCTCCTGAACGGGGTTACAGGCTCAGGCAAGACAGAAATCTACGTCACGGCCGCAGCATACACCATGGACAGAGGCAGAACCGTGCTCTATCTCGTCCCCGAAATAGCCCTAAGCCGTCAGCTTGAAGACAGGCTTCGGAAATTTTTCCAGGACAGACTGGTCTGTTTCCACTCAGGAATCACTCAGGCCGCCAAAGAAAAGGCCTGCGAAAAAGTGCGCGAAAGCCGGAGCTGCATAGTGCTCGGAACACGCTCCGCAGTTTTCCTGCCCCTGAACAATCTCGGACTTGTAATAATCGACGAAGAGCACGACCGGTCCTACAAGCAGGACTCCCCTGCACCGCGCTACAACGGAAGGGACGCCGCTATGATTTTAGCAAATTCCCACAAAAGCAACGTGCTGCTCGGCACTGCCACTCCATCATTCGAATCAGCATACAACTGCGCCACAGGACGTTATACCGAGGTCACCTTAGACGAACGCTTCCACGGACCTGACCGCACCGAAACCATAGTAATCGACACTACAAGGGAGCGGAAAAGGCACGGAATGGTAGGCTCCATCTCCCGCGAACTCATCAGGCTAATCAAGGAAACCGTGAGCGACGGAGGACAGGCCATGCTGCTCAGGGCGAGGAAATCATACGCCACCACAGTCCAGTGCAGCGTATGCGGAAGCATTGTCAGATGCCCCCGCTGCAACGTGAGCCTGACTCTTAGCAAGGCCGGCAACGCGAGGCTTGTCTGCAGCCACTGCGGCTACTCCGTCCCATGGAATGAGAACCTGCCGCACCCTGGACCGGACGGCATCTGCACCGGCAGACTGGAAGCCTTCGGTGCCGGAACGGAAAAAATCGAAGAGGAAATAGCGGAAATATTTCCGGAATACAATGTCGGGAGACTGGATTCCGACGTCGCCGCAGGTTCCGCCCGCCAGAAGGAAATAATCCGGGACTTCGCCGCAGGCAGGACCGACATCCTTGTAGGCACACAGATGCTCGCCAAAGGTTTCGACTTCGACAGGCTGAGGCTCGTGGCTGTACTCCAGGCTGATTCCATGCTCGGGCAACAGGATTTCAGAGCCGATGAAAAGGCCGTACAGCTTCTGGAGCAGTTCCGCGGAAGATGCGCCAGAAGGGGGCAGAAAGGCATTTTCGCCATACAGACAGCACAGGCGCAGCACCCGGTCTACAGAATGTTCACCTCCGAGGACAATTCCGGCCTGAAGTCGTCCCTGATAGAGGAAAGGAAAGAATTCGGCTATCCTCCATATACCCGCATCATCAACCTTGTTCTAAAGGACCCTAATCTCCCGCGTCTGCAGAGGGTGTCAGCCAAACTCTCGCTCATGCTCCGCAGCGACGGCGTCTTCCCGGGCAGAGGAGTGGAGGTCAGTGCCGCTTTCGCGCCCGTGGTGGACAGAATCAACGATGAACATATACGCATAATACGCCTGACCCTGCCCCGCGACTCACGTCTCAAGGCGAACAAGGACAAATTGAAAACGCTGCTTGACGGATTCTGCAGGGATGAAAAATACGGCGGCAGGCTTGTTGTCGACGTAGATCCTCTTTAACCCCCTGTCGGCAAGCCGACATCCCCCCTGGGGAATGCGGACGGGAAAGTTTTTCCGTCCGGCAGCCTTTCCGGCTTTCCGTATTTTGCGGACGCAAAATACCCGCCCCGGCTGCGTCGCTGTAGCGACTCAAATGCTATGCATTTGATAATCTCGCACTAATTCCTCCTTAACCCCCTTGTCAGCGGAGCTGACGTTCCATGCCAAATTATTTTTGTCTCTCCGCCCGGCTTTTAGTATATTTGCAGTTTGTACTAAAATAAGGCTATGGCACAGGATACGGCAAACAACTACAACGAAGACAGCATCAAGACCCTTGAAGACGTGGTACACATCCGCAAGCGTCCGGGAATGTATATCGGACGTCTCGGTGACGGCGGCAATCCGGGAGACGGAATCTATGTACTGCTCAAAGAAGTAATCGACAACTGCATCGACGAATACGCTATGGGATTCGGAAAGACGATTGCGGTGGACATAAGCGAAGAAGGGAAAGTGATGGTGAGGGACTTCGGACGCGGCATCCCGCTCGGCAAGCTGACTTTGGCAGTAAGCAAGCTCAACACCGGAGCGAAGTATGACACCAAGGTCTTCCAGAAGTCAGTGGGACTCAACGGAGTGGGTACGAAAGCAGTGAATGCCCTTTCCTCTTTTTTCCACATCGAATCCTATCGCGACGGGAAAATGGCCGCGGCGACATTTGAAAGGGGAAGGCTCGTGGAAGAGATATCCGACAGCGAAAACATAGCCACGAAAGAGAAAAACGGAACCTTAGTGGTTTTCGTCCCCGATACGGATATGTTCGGAAAGTTCCGTTTCAACATGGAATATGTCGAAAAGATGGTGAAAAACTATTCCTACCTCAACAAAGGGCTCACCATCAAGCTCAACGGCACTTCCTACCTGTCCCAGAACGGTCTGCTTGACATCGTGACCGACAACCTTTCCGAAGCTCCGCTCTACCCTCCGGTCCATCTCACGGGCGACGACATCGAAATAGTCCTTACCCACGGCAACGACTACGGGGAGAACATAGCCTCTTTCGTAAACGGCCAGAACACGAGGGACGGCGGAACGCATCTCGCCGCATTCAGGGAAGCCATTGCCAAGACCATCAAGGAATTCTTCAAAAAGGAATATGCTCCCGAAGACATACGTCAGGGAGTAATCGGTGCGGTCAGCATAAGAATACAGGAACCGAATTTCGAAGGCCAGACCAAGACCAAATTGGGTTCCACATACACCTACGAACAGGAAGTCACGGATGAAAACGGCAATCCTGTCAAGGATGCGAACGGAGCCACGAAAATAGACAGGGGGCCGACCATAAGGGCCTTCATCAACGACTTCATCAAAACCAACCTGGACAACTATCTCCACATCCACAAGGAAATCGTCCCGGTGCTGCAGGAGAAAATCATCGCATCCGAAAGCGAAAGGAAGGAGATATCGGGAATCCAGAAAAAAACAAGGGAAAAGAGCAAGCGTAACAATATATACAACAAGAAGTTACGAGACTGCCGCCTGCATCTGACCGACAGAATCACCGAGAAGAACAGGGAGGCTGTCGATCTTACGAGCATTTTCATCACCGAGGGAGACTCCGCGAGCGGAACCATCACCAAGGCCCGCGACTCCATGACCCAGGCAGTGTTCAGCCTCAGGGGAAAACCTATCAACTGCTACAAGGAAAGCCGTAAGAAAGTGGCTGAAAACGAAGAACTCAACCTGCTTCTGAACGCTCTCGGAGTGGAGGACGACATAGCGAATCTGCGCTACAACAGAATTGTGGTCGCGACCGATGCCGATGATGACGGAATGCACATCAGGATGCTGGTACTGACCTTCTTCATGAAATATTACCCTGAACTTATCAGGAACGGGCATGTGTTCATACTCCAGACCCCGCTTTTCAGAGTCAGGAACAAGAAAGAGACCATATATTGCTACGACAGCAACGAAAAAGCCCAGGCTGTCAGGAAACTCAAATCATCGGAGACTACCCGCTTCAAAGGTCTCGGAGAAATCTCGTCAGATGAGTTCAAAGCATTCATCGGAGAGGACATGAGACTGGATCCGGTAAGCATCAGCGACGAGGAGTCGATAGCCGAAATCATGGAATTCTATATGGGAGACAACACATTGGAACGTCAGAATTTCATTCGCGGCAATCTGAGAAGCGAGACCGAACTCGAAGATATAAATATATGATTTATAGATAATTATGTCATTTTCACAGAAATTCTGCGCTTTCGCGTTGAAAGCACTTGGCTGGACTGCGGTGGACCCGCCCGTCCCGGAGGAAAAGTGCGTCATTCTCGGCGTACCGCACACCTCGATATGGGATTTCGTCATTTCCCTTCTATACTACACCTCGGTCGGAGGCAAGGCGTACTGCATGATCAAGAAGGAATTTTTCTTCTGGCCCCTGGGACCGGTTCTGCGCAAGCTTGGAGGCGTCCCCGTAGACAGAAGCAACGGAGCACAGGTGAT
>CABQAB010000202.1 GCA_902461985.1 uncultured Bacteroidales bacterium
CAAGGACTACTCTATGTATCACAACGACGGAATCGCGGCCTTCGACCTCGGCTGGGCTGAAGGAATCGAAATTCCGGAAATCAACAAGGAGGAGGAATAGCGTATGAATACACAAACTAATGTCATTTCGACCCCGTCTCTCTATCATTTCGAGCGAAGGCCACAGGCCGGAGTCGAGAAATCTATCCCCAAAAGATCTTTCGACTCACTTCATTCGCTCAAGATGACAGGCAGTGCTGTCATTTCGACAATCACCGCATTGATAGCAGGCCTGCTTCTCGCCTCATGCGAAATGGATGAGGCGACAACATCCCGCGGCACACAAATAGACGATGGAGCGCTTCAGCACTTATCATTGTCCATAGGCAGCACAAGAACCTCGCGGAACACAGTGTACTGCGTCATGACTGAGGGAAACGGTGTCATCACCGAAGGTCTCCGCGCGACAATAAACACTCCTTCATCTTTCGACCAGACGGAAGTTGTCGGTGTAGAGCCAGCGCTCGTGGAAGAATATAACAAGATAAACGGTACTGATTACGCCGCTTTCCCTGCATCCTATTGCACCATCGCCAACGGAGGAACAATCAAGATTCCAGCCGGAGAAAAATATTCAGACGAACTCAGACTTACGCTCAGTGTTGTCAACAGTCTTGGCAATAACCTCCCTGCAGGGCATTATGTCTTGCCGATTGCATCGTTGACTACAAAGGATGTTGTGTACTATGACATTACGGTACGCTCTCCTTACGAAGGAGATGCCGGGCTGTACTCTGGAGATGATATTATGTTTGTGTTCTACGTAAATACAACACAATATGATCCAAGGCTGGCGTCAGACTACTATATGACATTTGTAAGTCATGACTGGTCTGAAACTTATGCGGCAATTGGAAACATAATCAATTTACGACGCACACAGATATCTTACGATTCTGTTACTGGCAGAGCCGTTTTCAATCTCGGTCCTGATATGCGTTATGTCCTTGACCATTACACAACTTATATCACTCCTCTCCAGGAGGAAGGCCGCAAGGTCTGCATAAGCATTGAGGGTGCCGGTTCAGGCCTTGGGTTCTGCAATCTTACAGATGCCCAGATAGAGGATTTTGTGTCACAGCTTAAAATTGCCTTTGACGCTTACCCTCTCGACGGCATCAATCTATGGGACAGGAATTCAGGGTATGACAAATCAGCCGAAAACGGATTTCCGGAAATGAATACCACTTCCTATCCAAAGCTTATTGTCGCTCTCCGGGAAATGCTTGGTCCTGACAGAATGTTGACTGTTACAGACTACGAAGAACCTACCGAGTACTTTTATGATACAGAAAAGACTGGAGGTATTGAAGTCGGGAAATACATAGATTATGCTTGGTCGGGATACTGTGATGCCACCGAAGGATATCACATCGTTGACCCGTGGCATCAGGGAGGGACAGGCGTTTCTACAAAACATCCGCGCCGGCCGATGGTTGGGTTGTCACCGGAAAAATATGGAGTTATTAATTTCCCGTGGTATATTAGTCTTAAATCACAGGAGTTGTTGGATGCGTGGAATAATAGTTACGCTAACGCTCTGGCATGGACCAATTCAGGCTACCAGAGAAATGGCATTTTAATATTTGAAGACATAAGGACCAATCTCCAGGATTCTGCTGAAACCGTCTGGGATGGATCATTTATGGAAGCGGGATTGTTTTGTGTAAATTATACAATGCTAAGATTTGACAAAACAAGATTATGGACAAATTATGATGGCACTTACGGCAAATGGTTGAAAGACTGGTAAACTATAATATCCACACCACAATAACATTTTAATTATCAGCATAATGAAAATGTGACAATTATAATTGAAAAACATTATTAACACTTAAAAACAGACAAATGAAAAGAAAAGTAAACAGATTGTTGTCGTTTACACTTACTGCCGTTATGTTTTCAGCAGTCAGCTGTAGCTATGATGATTCCGCGATTAATAATCGCATAGATGGTATTGATGAGCGTTTGACATCGCTTGAACAAGTGGTCAAAGATATGAATAATAATATCTCATCATTGATGACAGTAGTTCAGGCCTTGAAAAATCAAGTTTCAATCACTTCCGTAAAGGATTTTGAAGATGGCACTGGCTATTATATAGATTTTTCCGATGGAAAACATATCACGATTATAAATGGAAAAGACGGTTCAGATGGAGATACTCCTGTCATTTCTGTCAAGGTGGATTCCGACGGGGAATATTACTGGACGGTAAACGGAGAATGGCTTTTAGATGAAAATGAAGCAAAAATCCCGGCTACCTCAAAGACTCAAGTTCCTCAGATTCGCGTTGAAAATGGTAACTTCGAATTATCTTTTGATGGTATAAACTGGGAAGTGATAGGCTCTGCCGGAAGTGCCGGTATCTTCAAGGAAGTAATTCCGGGAAAAGATTCAGTGACCTTTGTTTTGAATGAAGGAGACCCTATCGTTATTCCTCTTGCTCAGGAGTTTGCCCTGAATATTGAAAAGGTGGAATTTCCTGTGACAGCAGGTGGATTCGTCAATGTTCCGTATACAATCTCTGCTTGCGACGAAGGTACGGCAATCATGGCTTTTGCTACTGGTGGATTTACAGCAGAAGTGGGATATAACTTTGATAACGATATTTCTTCAGGAAATGTCGGTATCACTTGCCCTGACCCTCTGACTGACGGGAAAGTTGTAGTAATAGCGACAAACAGCAAAGGTATTGCTTCGGCAAGGATTCTGTCTTTTGAACAAGGCATTTTCGATGCCTATGAATTCAACGATACAAGTTTTCCTGCGGAAGGTGGCACATTGGAAGTTTTTGTACAAACGAATTACGACTATAATGTCATAATTCCTTCAGATGCCCAGTCCTGGATTACTTACGCCATAACAAAGGCTGTACGCGATGAATCTTTAGTTTTTACAATCGCCCCTAATACTACACCAGCCGAACGTTCTGCTGAAATATTGTTAAGAGACAATGATTTTATAACTCGCCATAAATTCACAATAACTCAGGCTGCCGGTACCGGTGAGAAAGAACCAGGCTATTATAACAATATTGAAGACTGGGAACGTGATGGGACAATACAGTTTTAATTTAAAACACTAATCGTTAGCACAATGAAAAGAAATCTTATTATGACAGCAATGGCTGTAACTGCCGTTCTGTCCGTCTCTTGCAATAAAAATCTGGAAACTGATCCTTTGTCACAGCCATCTGAACCGTTCAGGATTTATTTGTCGCTTGCTGAGACTAAAACGGTTAATGATGGTCTATCTACCAAGTGGGTAGTAGAAGATAGATTGAATATTCACTACGCCAAATCCGAAACTAATGAGTATGTATCTGCCGGTAGGTTTGATATAAAAGATGCAGAAACGGGACGTGCGGAGCAATATTCTGGAGACGCACCTGTCCTTGATGCAAACGCAACCTACGATTGGTATGCATTCTACCGCTATAACAGTAACAATTCCCCGGCCCAGACGAAAATGGCGCTTCCTGTCGGCTGTAAGAATACTGGCTCACAGACGCAAACGGGAAACGATAATATGGCTCATATTTTCGGAGCAAATAGTAACAATAACTTTTTTCCACTATATGGCTGTGCGAAAGGTGTTCCAGGTTCGGAATTTCCCACTATTATAATGAAGAATGTTGCTGCTCTTGCGGAGTATAAGGTGACTAACTCACTTGATAAGGATATTACTATAACGGGTATTACTCTTGAGGGTTCTAACCCTTTAGTAGGTACTGTTAATGTGAATTACGAGCAAGAAGAAGCTGTGGTTAGTCCGAAAACGACTTCCAACTCTGCTGTGCTTAATGTTTCCGAAGGCACAGCTATTGCTCCGGGCGCATCAGCCTGCTTCTATGCCGGTGTAATCCCCGGGGAGCAGACTTCTTTGACGGTGACTGTGAATGTGAAGGATGCGGACGGCACTGTCGGCAGCCAGGTGTTCACTCTGACTCCGGCAGCACCTGTGATTTTCCGTTCAGGCAAGATAAAAACTCTCGCCCTCCCGTTCTCCCAGGCATTTTAGCCCCGGCTGACAAATCGGACAGACAGGACTCTGAAATAAGGATCTGTCTCGAAAATTCCTCATAAATAGGTAAACATTTCAAGACAGTTTCCAAATTGCTCACACAACCAGAAGCAGGACTCTTGCC
>CABQAB010000203.1 GCA_902461985.1 uncultured Bacteroidales bacterium
TACACGGTTGTTGTGGGTGTAGCGGGCACCGGAGCCGGACCAGGCATTGAACAGGTATCCGTTGCCGGTGAATACCGGTATGAGCAGAAGATTGAATTTGTGGACGGGGTCGATATAGTCCATTGTCCTTATATCATATCCCCATGCGAGTCCGGCGGCTTCGCCCCAGTCCCTGAGCATTTCTTCAGGAGCTGAACCGAGCACCATATTTGCCGCTTGCACAGCCTTCTCCCACTGCATACTGTAGCAATAGAAACGGGTCGCAAGAGCATAGGCGGCTTTTTTGTTGAAATGGTATTTCGGAACGGAGTAGGCGTCGTCGGCCATAAGCGGAAGAGCTTCCTCTATATCCTTCTGTATCTTCTGATAGTCCTCCTCAAGCGTGCCTCTGACATATTTCGGATTCAGTGTCGTTTCAGGTGCGCTGATGTACGGCACTCCGAGATATCGGGAGGCATAATCCGGATGGTACGGCAGGCAGTACATCATAGTCAGACAGAGGTGGGCGTAGGCTCTGCACATAAGGGCCTCACCCTTGTACGGGAGCATCGTATCTGGCGTTCCGCAGTTCTCAATGGCTTCGAGGGCGGCATTGGCTGTGGCGATCATCTTGTAGTAGTTCTGCCAGGTGTTGACATTGCTTTCGTTTTCGGCTTCCGTCATCTGCTCCCAGTTGTAGGCCTGTTCGATGAGAGGGGATGTGTTCGGGTTCTTCTCTCCGGCAAAATCCATATTGTCGGAAGAGTATTCAAAATGCCTCACGTATGTCGTGGAGCTGTAGGCGGAAACGAGCAGCTTGCGGACTTTCTCCACTGAATTGATTTCAGTCCTGTTGTCCGGCAGCCGGTCGAGGTATTTGTCGCAGGAACTGAGCAGCAGGAGCGGGAGCAGGAAACATATTCCCGTTTGCAGCAGTCTGAATCTTATATTTATGCTTTTCATATCTTTATCCTTTTGTCCGGGTTAGAAGGCAATCTTGCAGGTGAGTGTCAGCTGTTTTGGAAGAGGTGTGGCAACTCCTCCGCTGTTGAGGAATTCCGGGTCCTGTCCTTCGAGCTTCCTGTCGGAGTAGAGCAGACAGAGGTTGGTTCCCTGCAGCTTGAATCCGAGGCCTTTCAGCTTGATTCTTTCAACGGCCTTCTTCGGCAGTTCGTAACCGAGGGAGACTTCCTTGAGCCTTATGAAATCGCCTTTGGCAACTCTCTGGTCGGAGTAGTTGTAGGCATTGTAGGCTATGTAGAGATTGCTTATGTTGCTGGCCTGGCGGGTCGATGCAATCACAGGCACATTAGTAATCTTCTCGTCACCGGGATTGAGATACCTGTCCATAAATTCACGAGGCATAGCCGTCAGGTCGCTGTATGAGCTGGAGAAGACAGGGTCGAGCCTTATCACGTTTCCGAAGGAATAGGTGAAGAAGAGGTTGAGCGTAAAGCCTTTCCATTTGAGTATATTCCCGAAACTTCCGGTAATGGTCGGATCTATGGGGCCTTCATACTTCAGATTGCTGAAATTGTTCATCTCCTGGAACTGTATGTCGGTGGATGTGATCTGTCCGTCCTTGCCCAGGAAGGTGGGAATACCCATCTCGTCCAGCCCCTTGAACTGGAGCGAGAACATTGACCCTCTCGGCATACCTTCCATTGAATATCCGGAACCCGTGAGGTAGCTTATCATTGTCTGGTAGGTCTTGAGCTGGGTGACGGTGTTCTTCATATGTGAGAATATGAAGCTCGTCGTCCACGAGAAGTCCTTTGTCTCTATATTCCTTGTCGCGAGGGAGAGCTCGATTCCGGAAGATTCCATAGCCGCCACATTTCCGAGCTTGTTGGAATAGCCGCCCAGGCCTTGTGTCACCACATTTCCTATGAGGTCGAAATTGTTTCGTTTGTATGCGTCCACAGAAAGGGCTATGCGGTCGTCTATGAATCCGAAATCGGCACCTATATTGAACTCGTGCTTCTTTTCGTAGGTGAGTTCGGAGTTTTCGATATTGGATATGTACAGTGACGGCTCCTTTATGTCGGCGTCGCCCCTCCACGGATTGCCGGGATAGAATATGGCGGTGGAGTTGTTCACCCAGGCAGGTCCGCGGTCGGCGGTGAGCGAGTAGGACAGCCTCAGGTTGAAAGTGGAGAATGCCGGTTTTATGGCCTTGAAGAATTCCTCCTGGTCGGCGGACCACCTTGCGGCCACATTCCACGTCGGCAGCCATCGGGATGAGCGGGCGCGGCCGAGTCTGTTGGAACCTTCGTAGCGGAAAGTGCCGTTGATGGTGTAGCGGTAATCGTAGGAATAGGATGCGGTGCTTGCGAAAGCCACATTCCTTTCGTGGGTGTTGCCTATGCTGTAGTAGAAGGCGTTTTCCTCAAGCTGCTTCTTGAAGAGGTCGAGGATGTAGAACGGAGTCTCTCCGGCCTCGTACTGCAGTCCCCAGCCGTTGAAATAGTCGCTATGCCTGTCCAGCGAGTTGATTTCCAAAGCCGCGAAAGCGTTGATGATGTGCTTGTCTGCAAACACGTTGTTGTAGTTGGCTGATGCACGGAAATCCACGCTCAGTGCCGAGTAGCTGTTCTTTTTGAGAATACCGCCTTCCGGCAGGACGGTGTATTTGTCGGATGTAGGATAGTCGGGGTTCTTGTAGAGCAGAGGGTTGCCGCTCATTATCATCCTCGTGTAGGCTGCCCTGTATGCTTCCGCCTGGTTGGAATTGTCCTTGATGTGGTGGGAGGTCTCCGAAATCTGGTATCTCACGGAGCCGAGGGCGGAGAGTTCGAGACCCTTGCACGGCTTGGCCTTCAGTTCCATCTGGAATTTGCTGTCCAGAACAGAGAGGTCCATATAGTTGTTCTCCAGTTCGTGCCGGATGTTGAATGGAGCGTAGTTCCTGGTGTAGAACTCGTCCGGGTCGAGGGTGCGGGAGGTGCGGAGGGCGTAGGAATAAGGGTTTATGTCGAAATCCCTCTTCACGCTTCCGGAACTCGCATTGACTTCCGAGCCCAAAGTTCCCGGAGCCCTCTGCTGGCGGTAAGATGCGTTGGCTATGATGTTGAGTGAGAGATAGTCCTCAAACAGCTTCTGAGTGGTGTTGAAGAGGGCGGTGTAGCGGTTCACCTTGCTCTGCACCGTCCAGCCCGGATCCACGAGCGCACCGAGGGAGGCGTAGTAGCTGCCCCTGTCGCTGCCGGCTGAGACGCTGACCGAGTGGCTATGCTGCACGCTCGGGCGGAAAAGTTCCTTGAACCAGTCGGTGTTGCGCATTTCGGCCTGCTTGAGATACTCCTTCCTGCCTTTCTCCGTGTTCTCGACCATATAGCGGCCGGTTTCAGGATTGTAGGTGTTGATGAGCTGTGACAGTTTGTTGTATACTCCTCCGCTTGAGGAATACACGCTCTGTGCGAAGTTCAGCCAGCCTTTCTTGTACATTTCCTCATATACGGCCATCTGCTCCTGGGAGTTCATAATGTTGAACTCGGAATAGCTCGGCACGAAGCGTATACTATATTCACCGTTGTAGCTGACTTTGGTCATGCCGGGAGTGCCTTTTTTCGTGGTGACGACAATCACTCCGGCCATGGCTCTTGCTCCGTAGATGGATGTGGCCGAACCGTCCTTCAGAATCTGGAAGGATTCGATGTCATCGGAGTTGAGTCCTGCAATTGCGGAGCTGATGAGTGTGGTGGCGTCTCCTGAAGATAGGGAGTTCGCGTCCACATCCACCACATCCTCCATAATTACGCCATCGACTACCCAGAGGGGCTTCGAGTCGCCATAGATTGAGGTGGCTCCGCGGACTCTGATTTTAGGGGCTGTTCCGAAAGTTCCGGACACATTCTGCACGGAGACTCCTGCGGATTTCCCTTCGAGGGAACGGCTGATTTCTCCTATTCCGCTTATGTTGACATCCACTGCCGAGAGCTTGTCAGTGGCTCCGGTGAACATTCTCTTGTCGGTGGTGGTCATACCGGTTACGACCGCCTCGCTCAGCATTTCGCTGCTTTCCGTTAGGACGAAATCCACAACCGCCGCAGCCGGTTTTTCAACATCGTTGAATCCCAGGCAGGAAGCGACGATTACGGCGTCTGATGGCACTTTTTCCAAACTCCAGTTTCCGTCGATGTCGGTGACGGTGGCGTTGCTGCCGCCTTTGACCGACACGACCACTCCGGGAAGGTCCTGGCCACCGGAGT
>CABQAB010000204.1 GCA_902461985.1 uncultured Bacteroidales bacterium
ACTCTTCCACCAACCACTTTTGTCATGATCACCAACCAAAAATGTCAATTATACCCCGGATTCCGGCTCAACGGAAAAAGTAGGTTGATTTGCATTTTTTGTGCGTCCGAGGCACAAAGGAAGCGGAGCAGCCCCTGGGCTGAGCTGCGCAGCTTGCTTTGAGCAGCCGGCGGGCGTATATGCCGGCTGCGGTGCCGTGCGTCAGGCAAAGATCTTCGCAAGTCTGAAGATAAAGAAGGGGATGTCTCTCACGCCCCTGAACTGTGCCCTGAAAGCCTTCACCTTGGCATTGAAGGACTCTGCAGATGCATTAGTGGAACGGTTGTCGAAGTAGTTCAGGATAGTCTGGTAGTTATTCATGAAAGTCTGCAATACAGTGTTGAAGCACTTGAGCTTCATCTTGTAGACCCTGTCATACCACCTGGCCAGCCTGGTCATAAGGGTCGGTCTGTGGTCCGTCCTAAGATTGTATATCTGCACCAGTTCAAGATATCTGTCATAGCACTCCATGATGTCCGGATACAGTCTGAAAAGCACGTCCGCCCGCTTCCGCTGCACTTCCGTCCACTTGCTGCTATGCATAAGCAGCAAGTGCCTGGACCTGGCAAGCAGCTGGCGCCTTGTCTCACCGTTCTCGTATGTCTTGGGGACGTACTGTCTCTTCTGGCTTCTCTCCAACTTTATCCTTTCGTTCTCTGCATCAATTGCTTCCCAGCGATGCCTGATGCGTATCTCCTCCAACGCCTCGCCAAGCAGCTTCTGGACATGGAAACGGTCGCTGACCTGTATGGCACAGGGAAACACACGCTTTACTATCAGTTGCATTGACGGTGACAGGTCAAGCGTAACCTCCCTGACAAGAGAACGTTTGCCTGCCGATATCTTTCTCAGGACATCTGTCACGACCTCCGCTTTGGTGCCCTTTACCATCGCCACCAGAGAACCCTTCCTGCCCCTGAACGCCTTGTTCGTGACGATCGTATAGAGCTCGTCATGGGACAGGCATGTCTCGTCTATGCTCAGATGGGTACCTATGTTCTCCGGAAAAAGAACATACTCCTCTGCAGTGTCACGCTTCTCCCATTCTTCGAATCCGCTGATGTGTTGCTTATACTGGCGGGCAAGAAGAGCTCCGTCAACACCATACATCTCACCGATTGTCTTGATACTCAATACCGTGGACTCGATGCGCTTCTTTTAAAAAAGACACAAACTCCTTGGTGAGCTGTGTTCCCTCGAATGCTATAGAATAGGTCTTTGTCAGTATCTCATTGGTCTCTGTATCAAGCCACTTGCGCCTGCGGACGTGGAGATACACGGCATTGCCCCTGATTGGATAGTCCTGTATCTTCTTGGCTGACGTGAATCCATTGAACACGATGCGGCGCGATGAAAACTCGACAGGGATGATCTTCTTCTCGTCCAGATGGATATGGATCTCCTCTTCCTTCGGATAATGATGTATCGATACGATGTCAAAGTTCTCAACTATGACACTCGGAAATATTGTCTCTAATAATGTCTTTGTTACCATGACACAAAGGTAACAACACTTATTTTATCAACCTACTTTTTCCGTTGAGCCTTTATTTCCATAATGGTTCGTTCTCCCAGCAGGATGGGAAGCCCATTGTTCTCAATTTCATTGAAGAGGATAACCATTAACTTTTTGTCGAATCTATATAAATCGAGAACATTGTCAAAGGTTGTACCAGGCTTAAATTTCTCATCAGCCCTGGTCAGTAACATAAAGCCACCCTCCGAAGGAATTGTTTTTTTTGAGGGTGGTTTTTATATGATAGACTTTCAAGAAGAATTACTTTTCAACAATCTGTCAGCCGCCACCATAGGTCGGGGAGCCAGTTCAGACCAACAATGATTTCTTAGCCGAGGAAGGAGATGAGTACGCCCGCGGCAACGGCGGAACCGATGACTCCGGCGATGTTGGATGCCATGCAATAGTTCAGGACATGGTTTTTCGGGTCATATCTGGTACTGATGCCGTTGCATACGCGACTTGCCATAGGTACGGCTGAAAGTCCGGTGGCACCGATAAGCGGGTTGATTTTCTTTTTGGAAAAGAGGTTCCATATCTTGACCATGATAATCCCGCTGGCGATGCTGAGTGCAAAGGCGCAGAATCCGCCGACAATGATGCCCAAGGTCTGCAGGTTCAGGAAAGCGTCCGCTGTCATCGTCGCCCCGACACAAAGTCCGAGGAAGATGGTCGCGACATTCATGAGTCCGTTGCTTGCCACATTGAACAGCCTGGAAGTGTCGGCCCCGATTTCCTTGATGAGGTTTCCGAACATCAGCATACCCACCAGAGGTACTGCCGTAGGGACAAATATCGCAACAATCGTGGTGACGGCGATGGGGAAGATGATTTTTACCGCACGCATGTTCTTGATGACAAGTCTGTCGGGATAGAGCCTGTCCTGCTCTTTCATATTTATCATCAGTTCCTTTTTCGTGCAGGTGAGTTTTACCACGAGGGGAATAATCACTGGCACCAGAGCCATATAACTGTAGGCGGCAATGGCTATCGGACCGAGCAGATGGGGAGCCAGCTTGATGGTCGTGAAGATTGCAGTCGGACCGTCAGCCCCTCCGATAATACCCAAGGACGCAGCCTCCTGTGGAGAAAAACCGAGTGCAAGGCTCACAAGCAGCACTGCAAAAATGCCGAACTGTGCTGCAGCTCCGAAAATCGCAAGCTTGAGGTTTCTTAGCATCGGTCCAAAGTCTGTCAAGGCACCCACACCCATGAATATGATTGGAGGCAGCAGACCGGTCTTGATGAGTCCGTAATACAGATAGTTCATAATTCCGAACTCGTGGGCTATTTCGTGCAGCGGCATTTCCCAGATACTCTTCATACTGCCGTCAGCCAGGGTTACCATTCCGTCTGCATCAGTCTGGATTACGCCCATTTCTCCACCGGGGAAGTTGGCAATGAGCACGCCGAATGCGATGGGGATGAGCAGAAGAGGCTCGTATTTTTTGACTATGCCGAGGTATAGCAGCCCGAAGGCAAGCAGGTACATCAGCAGGAAGGTAGGCTCTGCAATCAGGTCGCTCAGCGCCGTCATGCCGTAAAGTCTCCTCAATGTATCAAGAAATCCTTCCATAGGGCTATTCTCTTGTCATTTTGATGATTATGTCGTCTTCTTCAACTGTTTCCCCGTTGTGGGCGAGGATTTCCGTAACGGTTCCGTCAAAGTCGGCGCAGATGGCGTTGTTGATTTTCATCGCCTCGATGTAGCATAGCACGTCGCCCCTCTTGACCTTGTCGCCGACTTTCCGTGGAGTCTCCTGACTGTCTTTGGTGAGGAAAAATTTGCCTGAGATAGGTGCGGGCACGCCTTCGGACGGTCCTGCTGCCGGTGTGGCTGCGGAATCCCGGCTTGGAGCAGGGGCACTTCCATCGTAGGAAATGTCCAGCTTGTAGAGTTGTCCGTTCAGGTTTACAGTGATGCTTTCCGGCAGTCTGGCTGCGCCGGCATTCTCCTTTGCAGCTCTGCGCTTTGCAAGGTCGGCCTCGAATTCAGCTTTCGCCTGTCCGCTCCTGTATGCCTCGTACTGTGTCGGGTGCATTGCGTATTCGAAGAGTTCTTCGTCGTCCTGTCCGGTTTCCCAGCCTTTTTCTTCCATCTTCGCACGGAATTCGTCCAGACAGTCCGGGTAGTTGTCCTGAGGATTGCTGTCCACAAACGTACGTCCCTGGGCAGCAGCGAGTTCCCTGATTTCCGCATCCACTTCTCCGGGCAGTCTGCCGGCTTTCCCAAGCACCATATCCCAAATGGTGTCCGGGAACATTTCCCAGCGCTTCTTCCCTTTCTCCATAAGGGTCACGTTCATCAGCGCAAGGTTCTTGACATACTGGGAGAACGGGGTCACGAGTGGAGGATAGCCCACTTTCGGCCATACATAAGCCACTTCGTCAAAGAGTTTTACCAGCAGTTCGTCAGTGCTGAGTTCCGGCTGCCCGTTCTTGACTTTCCATTTGTTGAGTGAGGAAAGGTTCTCCTCAAGGTCGGTCATGAGCGAGCCCATCATACCTCCGGGCAGTCCCGGCTTGATGAGCAGGGAGTTGTCTATACGGTTCAGGTGTGCGTTCAGTGGGGCCAACCAAGAAAGAGGCATCACCCTCGTAGGGGGTAA
>CABQAB010000205.1 GCA_902461985.1 uncultured Bacteroidales bacterium
GAAGAATCCGTCAATTGCTATGTCGAATGTCTCCCCGCTGCTGCGTCTGAGCCTAGCCCCCGTCACTCCGAAGCCGTCGCCGAGAACTTCATCAGTATTGCAGTTCCAGAGCACTTCGATATTTTCAGTCCCGGCGACTCTCTTCTGCATAGCCTCCGATGCCCTGAGCACGTCACGACGCACAATCATATAGACTTTCCTGCAGAGCCCGGCAAGGTATGTCGCCTCTTCACAGGCTGTGTCTCCGCCGCCGACTACCGCCACTGTCTTCCCGCGATAGAAGAAGCCGTCACAAGTGGCGCAGGCGGACACTCCGGCTCCGCGGTATTTTGTCTCGGAGTCCAGACCGAGGTATTTGGCTGAAGCCCCCGTAGCCACGATAAGGCTTTTTGCGAGATATTCGTCCTGCCCGTCCACAACCACCTTGAAAGGTCTTTCGGAAAGGTCGACGGAACCGACTGCGCCCGGACGTATGTCAGCACCCAGACGGACTGCCTGCGCTCTCATGGAGGACATAAGCTCATTCCCGTCTATGCCCTGTGGAAATCCCGGGAAATTCTCGATTTCCGTAGTTGTCGTAAGCTGTCCGCCAGGCTGGACGCCCTCGAAAAGCAGCGGAGCCATGTTCGCTCTTGCAGCATAAACAGCCGCAGTGTATCCGGCAGGACCTCCGCCGATTATAAGACAGTCGATAGTAGTCGCCATATCATTGCAATTAAATCCCACAAATTTAACAAAATATTGGTAGATTTGCAGAAAGAAAAGACCGATTATGCAAAAAGCCTGTTCAACAAGCGAAGAAGACTTCCGCAACACCCTGAAATCACACGGAATGAAAGCGACTCCGCAAAGGCTCGCGGTGTTCAACGCCATGTGCCGGCTCGGGCACGCTTCCGCGGACCAGGTGTGCAGGAACATCACATATCACGATGACGTGAAAATCACCGTAGCATCGGTCTACAATATCCTCACCGAATTTACTGAATTAGGTATTTTCATGCACCGCCTGAGCGCGGACAACAAGATGGTCTTCGACATTACGACCAGTTGCCACGCCCATTTCTACGACATCGAAAACAATCATTTCAAGGACATCGCACCCGACAAGACTGTCGATGAACTTGTCGCGAAACTCCTGAAAAAGAAGTTCAGGGGCTACAAGGTGGACTATGTGGACATACAGATCGTCGGACATCCGACACGCCGGAAAAAGATTCAATGAACGGCCGCAGACTGTCAGACTAAAATGCCGGCCGGATAAGTGTTCAGCCACGCAGGTTCCGGCCGGGTAAATGTTCAGTCCGGTAAATGTCGGCGGTCTACAGTGTCAGCGCCTCGGCGCCTGCTGTCTTGTCGTCTTCTGGGGTCTTGTCGTCTTCCTCGGAGTACTTTTCGAACGCGCTGACAATATATATCCTTGAGCTGTTGTCAAGTTTCAGATTTTTGAAAATCTCCTCCGCCTCGAAGCTGACATAACGCATCTTTATCTCTTTAGTGTCGTCTTTTGCATCTTTCGCCGGAATGTCCCCGTCTGCATTATGATACAGGTAGAAATGAATGTCCCTTTCCGATTCCCCTTCCGGCTCATACACGAGAGTGAATACATGCTCCGTCTCTGAACCTTTATTGACTTCGTATGAAAACCCTACGGTGAGATACTGATGCTCTCCGTTGCCCGAAAGGCGGCGATAACCTATGTTCAGGGAATCACACCCGTAGAGAACATTCGGGTCCTGCCCTTCTTCTATTGAAACGGCTTTGTCAGTGTGCACCTGTATGAAACTGTTCAGTTTGATCTGTGTGCCTTCAGCCTTCGGAGCCTCCAAAAGATCGCAGTTGATGATGACCCTTTCCATATCCTTGAACTCAGTTCCCGCATTGTTCTCGACTATGTTGTAAGTCACACCTCCATCAGCCGCCAGAGTGGTCTCATTGACAACATTCGCCAAATCCACATAGCCATTGTAGGTGAAACTGCTCTTCAGGCACGAACCCAGTCCGAGACACGCCAAAGCGGCAAACAGGTACAATCTCAATTCTCTCATAATCCTCTGTTCATTATATTTCATTACACAAGAGTCGCAAATTTAATAAAGTTTTTTTTGCTCGGAAAGAGAAATTGCATATCTTTGCAGTCCCAAACGAACATGGTGCCCATAGTTCAGTTGGTTAGAGCGTCAGATTGTGGTTCTGAATGTCGTCGGTTCGAATCCGACTGGGCACCCTCCCGAAGTCCTTGAGATCCTTGATTCTCAAGGACTTTTTACATATCCTCCATTGACAGCCCCGACCATCGGTTCTCCGGAATCCTGTCAAGTTCCCGGCCTGCGGCGAGGACTCAGAAATTGGCGTAGACGGGGAGGGCGTAGACGGCGGAGGAGAAGAGGAGGAGAAGAGGAGGACGTTGGTCTGGAGGGCTATGAGGACAGAGAGGAAGAGAAGCATGAAAATCCATATTACCGGAAGACAGGATAAATAAAATTACTTGCTGATTGGTTAATCTTTGAGGCAAGCCAGTGGAATAACTTTCACTCCGTCAGGACGGGTATATGCCATTTTTCCGCCAGTCATCACAATAAGCAAATCAGGTTCTCGGAGGGGCACTTGTTTCTCTGTCTTGTTATGCTCCTGTATGAGTCTTTTGAGTTCGAGCAAATGCCCGGCACCTTCATCAATCTCACCGCTGCCGAGTTTGCACTCAATTAACGCATATCTTTCGTCTTCCAAATGTAATACGAGGTCGGCTTCTAACCCGTATCGGTCGCGATAGTACGAAATGCGGCTGTTGAAATCAGCAGTATATGCCTTCAGGTCTCTGATACACATCTGTTCAAAGATGAAACCAAACGTCTTAAACTGAGTCTCTAATGCTTCTGCATTGACACCCATAGCTGCTACGGCAATAGACGGATCTGTAAAACAACGCTTAGGCGAACTGCGTATGGCGGTTTTGCTACGAATCGCAGGACACCATGCATCAATATCTTGGATGACAAATAACTTTTCCAAGGTTGCGATATAATCGTCAAAAGTATTCATGGATATGGTGATGTCCTCAGACGCTGTAACATCTGCAAGTATATTGCTTTTCTTAGCCAGTGTACTGATATTCCTGGCATACGACTTCATAATTTGTCGGGCTATTTTCGGATTACGTTGTTTATTGTCCACCGCAGAAATGTCATTTTCACAGACGCTGTTCACATAATCTTTAGCGACAAGCATACTTGCTTTGGGTGACATCTGTAACGTTGCAGGCCAACCTCCGCGACAAGCTGCCCGAATCAATCCCAAAATATCCAATTTGACCGATGCACCGTCAATATCATAATCCGGATTATTGAAAAGCTCTTGAATAGAAACTTCCCCGGATGACTCCAAAGATTCCCATAAACTCATGGGATAAATCTTCATACGTGTGATGCGCCCTGTTCCTGTATGTCGGATTTTTGTCTTATCTACCGTATTGCTACCTGTCAGGATGAATTGTCCAGGCTTACCTCCTGCATTATCTACAGCTGTACGTACTGCATCCCAAACCATAGGAGCATCTTGCCATTCATCAATCAGTCTTGGCTGTTCTCCTTTTAACAATAAGGAAGGCTTTGCAGCAGCTGTGGCAAGATACTCTTCGACTTTGTCGGGATCTTGCAGTTTTATTACGCTTTTAGCCTGCTGTTCTGCCGTTGTTGTTTTTCCCGTCCATTTCGGACCTTCTATCAGCACTGCCCCAAACGCTTCCAACCGTTCTTGAAGTATTTTATCTGCTACTCTGGGTAAGTATTTCATATATGGTTGCTTTATCGTTTTGGTGCAAATGTAGTGATTTTATTTGTTATAGAAGTATCAACTTGGTATTTTTGCGGCATTTCACTTGGTATTCTTGTGGCATTTCACTTGGTATTCTTGCGATAAGCAGACAATATTATTGCCCATACTTGATTCTGAAGTAATCAAGCAGTGCTTTGTATTGGTCTTGAGCAGCAAGACAAGTATCTGTAAGATAGCCTTTCAGATGTTTCCACTCCCTCAGACCGCGATAATAGTACATTTTCAATTCATCGGTAATGATGAACGGGACAAAGCCGTTTGCAAGGCACTCCTTGAACATGACGAGCCTCCCGACGCGGCCGTTGCCGTCCTGAAACGGGT
>CABQAB010000206.1 GCA_902461985.1 uncultured Bacteroidales bacterium
AGATATCTCGACTACGCCCTTCGGGCCAAGAGGACAAAAGTCCACTGGACTGTTTGTCTTGGTCTCTTGGCTATGCTCGATATGACAGGCTTTTTAGTCAGCCACCTTCTTTTTGCTGATGGGCAACAAGTTTCTTCGGCTCTCTTTGTGTGTTCAGTTATTTATCTGTAAGAGATTCTGTAGTCGCTTATGTTGATGTATGGCCCGAGCAATGTCCGTTCCCGCTTGAAAATGCATGACGATTGACCGTTTGTCAGTGTCCCGTTGAAACTTTGGTTCTCGTAGGATTTGTCGTTGATTGTTTGAGGTGGCCATGCAATGTATTTGTAGTATCCGTCAAGGCTTCCGACATCTGCCCCTCCTATGTTCACGGTGAGTTTGTCAATGGTTGAGGAAAGTGTTGAGTGGATGTCAACCTTCCCCATATAACATACGCAGTTGATATTCGCAGGGGCATGAAAGGTGACCGTATGTGATTTGCTGCCAGTGCCTTCCAGTTTCACCGAACTTCCGCTGTACGGCAGTCCTGTGATATGTCTTGTGGCGGTGATTTCCCTGCTGACTTCGCCGTCAGGAGTTGCCATGGTCAGAACAGCCTTGACCGGTTTCTCTCCGATGCTGTGTCCTGTTGATTCGGGGAGCGAAACGGAAAATGACTTGCTGCCGTTCCATGTGAGGGCAGACGCATCGGTGATTGCAGTCTCAGTCTCGTCGACTGTCACAGTGAGGCTTTTGAAAGTGAACAGTTTTGAAGAAATGCCTTCAATGTTTACCGAGATAGTCCCTTTGTCCATCCAGTCGGCGGCCTTTGCATTGGCCGCATCGGCTCCCTGTGTGACATAGATGTCGTAATTGGTCCCGAAACCGCTGATTGAGCCGCTGAGTCCGAATGCCGTGAAAGCAGGAACGTTGAAGATTGAATTCTCCGAGATTGTGCTTTCGGAAGCATAGTTGCAGTACATTACGTCGTCTCCCTTGTGTACTGTAAGGTAAAAACCGCCTCCAAGGTGTCTCGAGACATTGATGAATGCAGGTCTGCCTGCCTTGAGTTCAAGTCCCTGGATGCTGTTGCCTCCAACAATGGGAAGATATGCCTTGTGCATGGTGAAATCCACCGTGCAGTCGTAGCCGGAGTTGAGTGCGAGACAGATCATTCCGTCCGGGCTGCTGAAACTTGCGCTGAGCCCGTAGTTTCCGTCTTCATTGCGGTGGGCGTCTTTCTGGCTGGCACGAAGCCATGGCTTGCCCTCCTGTTTGTAGACAGGCGAGAAAACGCTTCCGTCAGGCTGTCCGCAGTTGAAATAAAAGCTGAACTCCTCTCCGTCATCCAAAAGAAAATCGCTGAAAGTTCCTGTGAAATGGTCGGGATTCTCTGCCGTGTTGGTGAGAACTGCCACGGCTCCTTTCGATGACTGGGCGATGATTTCATCGCCGGCTTCAAATTCATAGGCGGTTCCGTTGAGGGTCACCTTGGTTGATTCGACGTCAAGTTCAACCTTTTCTCCCTTGAAAGCGGGAGCGATGCTGAATACTGTGTCAGGAGTGTTTTTGGTGCAGGCCGCCATAGCGAGAACTGCAAGTGCCGCTGAAATATATCTTTTCATTTTTTGATTGTCTAATGGGGTTAAACACAGGAATCAGTCTTCAACTTCATAACTTCCGTCGAAATTGCCGTCAAGTTTGAAATTGGCGTCTGCAGTAGAGCCGCAGAACCCTGTCTCCACGCTCGTCCTGATTGCAGCCACGAGCGGAGCAACATAATGTTTCTTCATTTTTCAGTTATTTATGTACAAATCCGCCGCAAAGATACTCTTTTTTCACTTTTTTGTCAAAAAATTCCGACATTTACGGAGCCAAAACAAAATCCAAAACAAAAATATACCAGAGCAAAATGAAAAACACACTATTGATTGTCATTGCAGGACTGTTACTTGCATCCTGCGGTAATGATTCGTCGGAAACGAAGATTGACATGACAGAGCCTGCAAATCCGCAGGCAACCGACCCGGCCCTCTGGAGCGGTATCGCTTCGCCTGTGATTTCTTTCGGTTCCATTGACTGCCGCTATGCCGCCAACCTGCCTTTCACGGGGACCGTATCGGAAGAAATCAGTCTCAGGGGATGGAAAGGGGAGAGTCTCTCCGCACAGATTGTGGTCTCCTCACCGGAATCCCTTTCAGGTCTCGAATGTATTGTGGGTGATTTCAAATCGGAAAGACAAACCATGCGGAATGTCGCTCACGCCAGGTTCGTAAAATATGTTCTCAGTGATGACTTTCTTCCTGAATCCCCTTGCGGGCTGCGTCTGGAAAATGCTCCTGCCCATATAGAGCCGGACCTGCTGGACAATGCATCATCCATAGATATGCCGGCAATGAGCACAAGGCCGGTGTGGCTTACCGTCAATATACCGGTAAACTCCGAGGCAGGAGTGTACAGAGGCAATGTCACTGTCAAAGCCGGCGGAGAGGAGAAAGAACTCCGGGTTAACCTCGAAGTCATTGACAGGACGTTGCCGGAAGCATCTGAATGGAAATATCACCTTGACTTGTGGCAGCACCCGTCCTCCGTTGCAAGAGCCGAAAGCCTCGAACTATGGAGCGACGAGCATTTCGAAAGGATGAGACCGACCATGCAGCTGCTGGCTGACGCCGGCCAGAAAGTGATTACAGCCACATTGAACAAGGACCCTTGGAATCACCAGTGTTACGATGCGTACGAAGATATGATTGTCTGGACCAGGAACCAGGACGGAAGCTGGTCCTATGATTATTCCGTCTTTGACAGATGGGTGGAGTTCATGATGAATCTGGGAATACGGAAATATATCAACTGCTACTCCATGGCTCCGTGGAATGATATGCTTCATTATACTGATGCCGCGAGCGGAGAAACCGTTGATGTCCAGGCCACTCCCGGCACTCCGGAGTTCTACGGAATGTGGACTCCGTTCCTGAAGGATTTTGTCTCCCACCTCAAGACAAAGGGCTGGCTGGAGATTACCAATATTGCAATGGACGAAAGGTCTCCCCAGGTCATGGACGCAACAGTCGCTCTCCTTGAAGAAGCCGCTCCCGAACTGGGAATCGCACTTGCCGACAATCACAAGAGCTATAAGAAATATCCGCAGATAGAAGACATCTGCACGGACATTAGCGGACATATTTCACAGGAAGACATCGATGCAAGAAGGGCTGAAGGCAAGACAAGCACATTCTATGTGTGCTGCTCGACATATTTCCCGAATACTTACACCTCTTCAGACCCTGCGGAAGCAACATACCTGAGCTGGTACGGTGCCGCCAATGATTATGACGGTTTCCTTCGCTGGGCATACAACTCCTGGACAGAAGACCCGATACGGGACAGCAGATTCCGCACATGGACTGCCGGGGACACCTACATCGTCTACCCTGGAGGCTTGTCGTCCATCCGCTTCGAGAGACTGAGGGAAGGAGTGCAGGATTGGGAAAAGCTGCATATCCTGCGCAAGGAATTCATTGCAGCCGGGAACGTAGACAAAGTCCGCGAACTTGATGAACTTCTGCTTCCTTTCAGAAATCCCGAAAAAGTTTCCAACTGGAACGACCTTCTCAACGAAGCAAAAGCCAGGTTGAACCGCTTGTGATAAAACGGGAGGAGCATGCACAAAAACGGCGGACCGCATTGTGCGGACCGCCGTAAAGTTATTCAATATGTGGGGTTGTCAGCGTTCGTACTCCACTCTCGCACGGACATCCACCTTCGTGTTCACATATTTCGTGAGCTCGTCTCTGACCGGGTCGGCCTTGTAGGCTGCAAGATCCTGCCAGGAATCAAAATCTTCGATGAGGATGGCGTCATAGGATGTTGAGGATTCGTTGCGGTTGACTCCTACCTCGACATTTTTCAATCCGGGGACAATGCCGAGGATTGACTGGTAACGCTCTCTGATGTCTTCTGCGATCTGTTTGGGAGTTTCGCCATCTGATGGCTTGAACTTCCACATAATTGTATGTCTGACCATATTTGTTATGTGTTTTGCGTTTATGTTTTCATGTGGTCGCCGGGCGGCGGGTAAACCGTCCCGTTCCGTCCATAAAGTTATGTAGAAAAATGAATATCGCAAAATATTTTTTAATTTTGCAGCAAGCCA
>CABQAB010000207.1 GCA_902461985.1 uncultured Bacteroidales bacterium
GGGACAGGCTCAGAGTGTCGGTGCGTTCGGTGAAAGGAGTGTCCGCGAACCGTTGCGCGAGGATGTATTTCAACGGAGGCGGCCATGAGAATGCGGCCGGCGGCAGACTTCTTGTTCCCGGAGATATCGCCTCTGTTTCAGAAGCGGAGGCATACGTAGAGAAATGCTGCGCCGTATTTTTCAGTGACCCTGAACTGTGGCGGAGCGGAGAAAGCCGGGAAAAGCAGGACATGGAACTCCCGGGACGAAAAACGGAGAAACAGTCATGAGCAAGGAAAGATATATCAGGGTGATTCTGTCAGTGGCGGCAGCCATTGCCGAGGCTGCATGCACGCAACAGCTGCAGACCACATACGACAGCCAGGACAAGAAAATCGACAGTTTCATATCCAGCCAGCTGTCCTCCGGTGCAGTCCTGAGGGTATATGTGAACGAAGGCAGCAACAGACTGGTGATAGCCGAGGGGGAAGGAGAGGACAGTCTGGCCGTAAACGGCACAGTGACATTCAATTACGCCGCATACACTTTCACAGGCTCGCTGAACAGGAACAATCTGTTCGCCACCAACCATGCGGAAACGGCGGAAGCCGACGGATGGGGCGGCGTTACGGAACTCGACACCACCCCATGCACATGGAACTTAGGAAACGACAGAATGGTGCCGGGACTCCGAAACGGTCTGTTCGGAGTGAAAGCCGGACAGGAATGTTACATAGTATTCAACGGGAAATACGGATTCGGCTCAAGCCCCATGGGCAACGTACCGGCCAACTCCGCCCTGCTTTATCATATTTGGGTGACAGATATAAGGAATTGAGTAAACAAGAGATATGGACAAGAGAATAGTTTGCGCCATGGCAGTGACGACATTCATTGCCGCTGGATGCGCCGAAAAAATTGACGACGGGACTTACGACAACGACATCAGATACCTCAATGCCTGGCTCAAACAGGACCACGACGAACTCGGAATAACGATAGACCGCAATCCAGAAACCAACATGCCCGACACACTCGGACGCGGGGTATATCTTCTCTCGGAAACCGAGGGAACAGGCGTAAAGGCTTCAAAAGGCGATTATGTCAGAATCCGGTTCGTAAAGACCGGGCTCAGCGGCACCGTCAACGAGAGTTCGGAGGAAAGCATCGCCAGGCAGCTGGGCACTTATGACCGGACCTATTACTACGGTCCGCGCACCTTTTCGCTGACAGCAGGCACGAATACTGCAGGTTTCATAGACGGCATCAAAGGCATGAAAGAAGGCGGGAAAAGGAATATACTCATTCCTGAATGGCTGGATTCCACGGAGGATTATTCCACCGAAGCGGAATTCCTGGAAAAATCCACTTCCTCGGACCACTACATCTACACAATAACCCTCGAAAAAGTCATCAAGGACTTCGACCAGTACCGCAAGGACGAAATAGAGGCATTTCTCAAGGACAAGGTCTATGGCAAGCTGCAATATGACGACGGGACTTACGTGACCGACGTCAAAGCTGTCGAGGAAGGGTTCTATTTCATTCCTGTCACCGACACCACAGGTCACAGGACCTTCCCTTCCGATACCACAGTCTACATCAACTACACCGGAAGCCGGCTTGACGGACAGACTTTTGACACTACGATTGAAAAAGTCGCCTTAGACAACTGGATCTGGTCATCCTCCAAGACATATGAGGAAACTAAAATCACATGGGGAGCAAGTGCCGGAGAAATCAAGATGGACGGAAGTTCGGTCATCAGCGGCTTCTCCAAGACCATCTGGCAGATGAACAAGGGCACCGGCATAGGCATTTTCTGGTCCGACCTCGGTTATGGAAGTTCTTCGAGCGGAAACCGGATACCTGCATACGCGCCGCTGATGTTCAAAGTGGAATTCGTGGATGAGGAGGAAGAATGAGCAACACCGCAGAACTGACAGAAAAGAAAAACACCAACGGAGCGATTCCGACCGAGTTAGGGACCGAAAAAATCTGGAAACTGCTTAAAAGTTATGCCCTGCCTGCCATTATTGCAATGACGGCGTCTTCGCTGTACAATATGGTGGACAGCATCTTCGTAGGACACGGAGTGGGCCCCATGGCTATTTCTGGATTGGCAGTGACTTTTCCTCTGATGAACCTGTCGACGGCATTCGGAACTTTGGTAGGGGTCGGAGGCAGCACGCTGCTGTCAATCATGCTCGGTCAGAAAAACTATGAAGGAGCACGGAAGATTCTGAACAACGTGCTCATGCTGAACATAATCATAGGTATCATCTTCGGTGCGGCAACTCTCTCTTTCATAGACCCCATACTCTATTTCTTCGGAGCGAGCGACAACACCATAGCCTATGCGAGGGACTATATGACAATCATATTGCTCGGGAATGCCGTCACACATATCTATTTCGGTCTGAACAATTCCATGCGCGCAACCGGAAGTCCGAAAAAAGCCATGGGCTTGACGATATTCACGGTGCTCTTCAACACCGCACTCGACCCGGTAATGATTTTCGGACTCGGCATGGGAATCAAGGGCGCGGCATGGGCGACGGTGATTGCCCAGACCCTGGCCATGATCGTAGTGATTGCCCACTTCAGCAAAAAGGACAAGGAAATCCGTTTCGAGAAAGACATACTCATGGTGGACTGGAGGATTGCCAAAGACATTCTGGCAATAGGGTTCGGACCGTTCCTGATGAATGCCGCATCCTGCATAGTGGCCATGTTCATCAACCAGCAGATGGGCAGATACGCCGGAGACTTAGGAATCGGGGCTTACGGCATCTGCAACCGCATAACATTCATGTTCGTGATGATATGCATGGGCCTGAACCAGGGTATGCAGCCTATTGCGGGCTATAACTACGGAGCACGGCAATATTCACGAGTCAAGGAAGTCTATCTGAAAACAGCTCTTCTGGCTACCATAGTCTCCCTGCTCTGTTTCATCGTCTGTATCTTCTTCCCGCAGGCCGCCTGTTCGATATTCACCAAAGACGGGCAGTTGCTTGCGCTGGCATCCAAAGGTCTGAGACTCATGAATATCGTTTTCCCGGTCGTAGGTTTCCAGATGGTGGGCACCAACCTTTTCCAGTGTCTTGGCATGGTACGAAAATCCATATTCCTTTCATTGTCAAGACAACTGCTCTGTCTCGTGCCCGCAATCTACATCCTGCCTATGTTCCTTGGCGAAACCGGAGTGTGGATAAGTTTCCCTATTTCCGACCTCATCGCCAGCATACTTACCATAATCCTGCTCGGAAGGCTCTTTTCCAGGTTCAACAGAATCAAGGACGGAGATTCTTCAGAAATGCTCGAATAAGAACCACACCATGAAAAAGATAATAATCAATATCGGAAGGCAGTTCGGCTGCAAGGCAAAGGAAGTCGCTGACACTTTAGGGAAAAAGACAGGACTGCCGGTGTACGACAGCGAACTGCTGAAAAAAGCGGCCGCAGACTTCGGTTTCAGCGAATCTCTCTTCAACTGCAGGGACGAGAAAAAGCGTATATTCTCACTCTCGTCTGTTTTTTCGAACCACGCATTCGGCAGAGGACAGTTCGCAAATGACGATGCGTCGCTCTTCTATATGCAGTCACAGACAATAAGGAATATCGCAGAAAGCGAATCGGCGATAATCATCGGCAGAGCATCGAATTATGTACTGCGTGACATGGACTGCTGCCTGAACGTGTTTCTTACGGCCCCGATAGAAAAAAGGGCGGCACGGGAAGCGGAACTCAGCGGAAAGACCGTCGATGAAGCCCGCAGATACATAGAGAAGAACGAAAGGGAGAGAGAGAACTTCTACAACACTTTCACACTCGGCAACTGGGGCGTCGCCTCCACATACGACCTCTGCATCGACACTTCACTTTTAGGCGTGGAAGGCACGGCCGACTTCATCCTCGAATTTGCAAAAAGGAGCGGCAGATATGAAGATTAGGCAGGCCGCTCTCATATTTACCGGAATGGCGGCCATAGCGGCTGTCATCGTAGTGGCCGTGAAAGAGCCCGCCGAAGCGGAAGAAGAACCGCAACCGGAAATTTCCCTGAACGAAAGACTTGCAAACGGGATGTCAGATTTCCCCGAGTGCGGGAAAATGGATGCAAGAATCAGAAAATACAT
>CABQAB010000208.1 GCA_902461985.1 uncultured Bacteroidales bacterium
CCTGCGGGACAGTCCGTCGAAAAGCAGTTTCTTGCAGCGCAGGTATTCCGCGAAGGTCTTGTGGTAGTCTAAATGGTCGTGGGTGAGGTTCGAGAAAACCGCTACGCTGAAATCCAGTCCTGCGACCCTGTCCTGCTCCAATCCTATCGAACTGGCTTCCATGAAGCAGTATTCGCAGCCTTCAGCCACCATTTCAGCGAGCAGGCTGTTGATGGTCAGCGGGTCGGAAGTCGTGTTGGCGGTCTCGCTGCGTCTGTCTCCGACATAATTGGCTATGGTCGAGAGCATCCCGCAGCGGTGTCCGAGGGCCGTGAACATACGGTAGAGCAGGGTTACGGTGGTGGTCTTTCCGTTGGTGCCGGTGACCGCCACGAGCTTGAGCCTGCCTGAAGGCCTGTCTAAATAGTTTGAGGCCATGTGCGCGAGAGCCCTGCGTGAGGATTCAACTTCTACGAACACTGTCGCGGCGGTTTTTAGTCCGTCGTTCTCCTGCGCTTCCCATGGCGCTGCATAACCGGCTTTGTGCAGTGAAACGCCTGCAGCCTCTTTGTCATCGAATACTACAGCCGCCGCTCCCGCTTTCACCGCATCGCCTATGAAGTCGTGTCCGTCAAACGCGCTGCCTCCTATGGCCGTGAACAGACACCCTGCCACGACCTTGCGCGAATCGAAGCAAAGCGCATCCACCGCCACGTCCTCAGGTCCGTAGATCTTCAGCACGAGGCATCCTTCATCCAATATGTCATTCAATCTTTTCATGTCAGTTCAATTCAATGTTCACCGTCTTTCCTTTTGCTAATCTGCTCCCTGCTGCAGGCGTCTGCTTCGTCACATGGCCGGTTCCGCTGAAGCTGCAATGGTATCCGCTGTTCTCAATCAGATACAAGGCTTCGTTCAGCCCGAGCCCTTTCACGTCCGGTGTGATTTCAGGTCCTCTTTTGTCAGCCACTTCTTTCCTTGTGTGCATCTCGGGCATGGGCTTTTCCTCCTTTATCGTCTCCCTCCATTCCGGGTTCATGGAATAAAGTGCGTCCGCCACTTTCCTGAATGTTTTCGCGGGTCTGTCGCCGCCGTAATACGAAGTGGACGACAAGCCCGAATACATTACCACAATAGCCGAGTATACAGGATCTTCCGCCGGGAAGAAACCCACGAACGAGCCCTGGTTCTTCTTTTTGCCGTCCTTGCTCGTGTACCTGTCACGGCTTCCTTTGGACTCTTCAGCCGACAGGGCTATACGCGCAGTGCCCGTCTTGCCTGCCACATGGCATTTCGCGGCGTTCATTTTCTTTCCGGTTCCGTCTGTGACCACAGCCCTCAATGCTCTTGTGAGAGTGTCGGCCGTCGCCTTTCTGCAGACAGACTTGTTCAGCGACACTGTCTGGAATTCAGTCTCGCATCTGCCGTTCGAGTATATCCCTTCCACGATTCTCGGCTTGACTAAGTTCCCCTTGTTGGCTATGGAATTGTAGAAAGCCAGGGTGTGCATGGGCGTTATCGAGGAGGCATATCCGTAGGCCATGGCGCCGAGGTCGGTCAAGGACCAGTCTTTCGAGTCCGGGTCCGGTATGCTTCCCTTAGCCATGCCTTTGATGTCGAAATTCCAGTTCACTCCGAATCCGTAGTCGTAGCAGCGGCTCGTGAAATCCTTCGGACATTTTGCATAATGCTCCATGGCCAAATATGCGAAAACATAGTTCGAGGACATCTCCAGTCCCTCTATGACGGATATGGTTGACCTCTTGTGGTCTCTTTCATACTCCACCATATGCCTGTCATCCTTGAACGGCGGCAGCTTTCCGTGGTTGGTGGGGATTCTCGTGTCCAGCCTGACTTTTCCGTCTTCGAGAAGGGTCATAAGCGCGACTGTCTTGAATACGGATCCCGGTTCCGAAGCCCTTGTGAGGGCTATGTTCAGTGTCTCCTCGGCCTTCCCGTCGGAGCCTCTGTGCAGATTGACCATAGCCTTGACTGCGCCCGTCTTCACTTCCATAACTATCATACAGGCGTCCTCTATATTGGCGTCCTCCTCCACTTCTTTCCTCAGGGCCTTGTCGGCAATGTCCTGTATGTCAATATCCAATGTCAGTTTTACGTCCTTGCCGTCCTTTGCCGGAACTGAAGTGCTGTCGGTGTCCTTCACCCAGTTCCTGTCATCCACTATCCTTCTCCATTCTATGCCTTCTACGCCATGGAGTTCGTGGTTGAAACTGCCCTCTATACCTCTCGCCCTGCTGCCTTCTTCGTTTGTCCTGACATATCCTATGCAGCTGCGGGCAAGCTTGTCGTATGGATATCCCCTTTCGTAGCGCGTCTTCACTTTCACTCCGCCTATATGCGGCTGCACGTTTGCCAAAGGCAGTCTGCGGATTTCCTCCATGGTGATATAGTCCACTCCTTTGGCAATCGTGATGGTCTTGCTCTGAGTTGAACTGCTGTTGCGGCGTCTGAATATTTCGGTTTCCAGATCCCTGCGGGCAAGTCTGTCGCCGAGCAGCGCGGTCATGCCTTTTGCGAATTCTCTCGCATCCCTCTGCCATTTCTCCTCGGAAACTTCGGACAGCGGGCGTCCGCTTTTTTCATCGTTGCCTTTGAGACCGGCGAAATATGCCTTGCGCACCCCGCAGTCAAGTTCTATGTCGTATTTCGGAATGGTGATGGCGAGCAGTCTGCTGTTGCAGTCTAAAATCTGCCCCCTCTGCGGCTTGAGAGTGTTCTTGTCTGCCTGAAGTTTGAAGTCGTCCATGCCGAGCGTCCTCCGGTCAGGCTCCCAGAAGAATTTTATGTCAATGATTCTCCAGAGGAGGAAGATGCTGACGACGGTGAACAGCAGCGTGAAAATCAACATTATCCGCGCTGCTCCGTTGTTCCTGTTATTTGTCGTGTCTGCCATTCTTCCTGTCCGTCCTTATATCCGTTTATTCAATTCATTCCAGTTCGGTTGCCGGGTTCTGAGGCGGCACTAAGTCAGACCCCATATCCTTGAGCATATCTTCGACTGTGGTATATCTCCATAATGAAACCATTTCCCTGTACTTGTCCGAATGTCTGATTTTCATCGCCTCCACTTCCTTTCTCCTCTGTTCCCTGAGTATGAAAGTATTGTCTGCCATATAGCTCAGCACTATGCTGGTGACGCAGAATATGAATGCGACCACTATGTGCGGCAGGTAGCGGTGTATGCCCAATTTCAGGAGAATGTCGCCACGGCCTACGGTCAGCGCGGCGTCCTTTATCCAGAGCAGGAACTTTTTCATCGGCTTTCCCTCCCTTTCTTTTCGGCGATTCTGAGCTTCGCGCTCCTCGCCCTCGTGTTGCCTGCAATCTCTTCTTCGGACGGCAGCACAGGCTTGCGGTTTACGGCTGCAAAAGGTATGTCGGTCCTGCCGTAGAGGTCCCGGCGTATCTCTCCGTCGATATTCCCGGCCTTTATGAAATTCTTCACCATCCTGTCCTCCAATGAGTGATAGGTGATGACGACTAACCTGCCTCCGGTTTTCAGGGATGCAGCCGCGCCTTCAAGGAATTTTTCCAAAGCCCTCATTTCCTGGTTCACTTCTATCCTCAGGGCCTGGTAGACCCTTGCGAGTTCCTTGTGCTCTGCGAATTTCGGCAGACACGGGGCTATGGCTTCGTTGAACTGTGCCGTGGTCCCGATTCTGCCGGCTTTCCTCGCCTTGCATATCAGCGCGGCCATTTTCCGGCTCTGGGCGACTTCCCCGTAAATCCTGAGCAGCTTCTCAATCTCTTCCTCATCCCTTTCGTTCACTATGTCGGCGGCGGTCATGGCAGCCCCGGTGTTCATCCTCATGTCCAGCGGCGCGTCGTAGCGGAAAGAAAAACCGCGCTCAGCTGTGTCAAATTGGTGCGACGAGACGCCGAGATCTGCCATAATCCCGTCAATTCCATCTTCGTAGCCTTCGAGAAGTACGAAATTGTGTATGAATCTGAAATTGTTCCTTATAAGTTTGAATCTGCCGTCTTCGATGGCGTTGGCAGCCGCATCGGCGTCCCTGTCGAAGGCAATCAGCCTGCCCTCAGGCCCGATGGCGGAGAGTATGCCGCGCGAATGACCGCCGCCTCCGAAGGTCGCGTCCGCGTAG
>CABQAB010000209.1 GCA_902461985.1 uncultured Bacteroidales bacterium
GAACTCAGAGGGGAACTGATTGAAAGGGCTGCCGAATTCGATGACGGGCTTATGGAGAAATATTTTGATGCCGGAGTGCTTACGGAAGACGAAATCCGCAAAGGTCTCGGAATCGGTATCAGACAGGAGGCTATCTACCCGATCTTCTGTCTTTCGGCAAAGAAGGACATAGGCGTAAAAAGGCTTATGGAGTTCACTATTAAGGTGGCTGCATCCCCTGCCGAGAAGAAGGAACTGACAAAGGACGGCCGGGAAATCGAGTGCCGGGAAGATGCCCCTACCTCTCTGTTCATCTACAAGACTGCCGTGGAGCAGCATCTCGGCGAGGTGGCTTATTTCAAGGTCATGAGCGGAAAGCTCACGGAAGGGCAGGATCTCGTTAATCCTGAAAACGAGGTCAAGGAAAGGATTACTGCCATCTATGCCGTTGCCGGAAAGAAGAAAGAGAAAGTGACTGAACTCGTTGCCGGTGATCTGGGCTGTACTGTCAAACTGCGTGCGGCAAAGACAGATGCTACGCTGGCTCAGTTAGGTTCTGAAATCGTATACGAACACATCAGATTCCCTAAGACCCGCTACCGTACGGCCATCAAGCCTGTGGAGCAGAAGGATGACGAGAAGATGAACGAGGCTCTCAACCGCATATCTGCAGAGGACCCTACGATAATAGTGGAATATTCCAAGGAACTCAAGCAGACAATTCTCAAAGGACAGGGAGAGCAGCATATCAACATCGTGAAATGGCGTCTGCGCAACGAGAGCAAGATTGAAATCGAGATGTTCGCGCCGAAAATCTCCTACCGCGAGACCATCACCAAGGTTGCAGCCGCCAACTACCGCCACAAGAAACAGTCAGGCGGTGCAGGCCAGTTCGGAGAGGTTCATCTGCTGATCTGCCCTATAGTTGAGGGGCAGCCTATGACCAACAAGTTCAAGATTGACGGCAAGGATACAGTGCTCAATGTGAAAGGCCAGGAATCTTTCGACCTGCCATGGGGAGGAAAACTCGAATTCGTGAACTGCGTGGTCGGCGGTGCCATCGACGCCCGTTTCATGCCTGCAATCCTCAAGGGCATCAACGACAAGATGAACGAAGGACCTCTTACGGGCTCGCTTGCACGTGACATCAGGGTCTATGTTTACGACGGCAAGATGCATCCGGTGGATTCCAATGAAATTTCTTTCGTCCTGGCCGCCCGCAACGCATTCAAGGAGGCGTTCCGCAATGCCGGGCCTAAGATTATGGAGCCTATCTACACTGTCGAGGTCATCACTCCGGGCGAATATATGGGTGCCTGTATGTCTGACCTCCAGAACCGCAGGGCTCTGATTGAAGGTATGGACACTGACAAGGGATTCTCGGTGCTCAGGGCAAGGGTTCCGCTGGCTGAGATGTACAAATATTCAACGGCTCTCAGTTCGATGACTTCCGGTGCCGCAACCTTCAGCATGGAGTTCGCTGACTACCAGCCTGTGCCTGGTGATGTCCAGGAAAAACTCCTGAAGGCTTATATGGAGCAGGAAACAGAGGAATAATCCCGAAATTTTGTATTTTTGTGGGGCTGTGTCAGAATGCAAGATTTTGTGCAGCCCCTTTGATGTGTGTAACAATTAGTAAAATGCAAGGTAGCTGACACATCGTCAGTTCAGCGTGGCAGCAAATTTTTAATATTTTCGATATGAACAAGTCATTTATTGCTCTGGCGATGATTGCTCTCGCCGCAGTGTCCTGCAAATCCCAGGAAGAAAAAGAAGCCGCATTCAAGGCGGAAGTAGAAGGCATCGTCACTGAGTTCAACACGACGATGCAGACAATTTATGAGGATGAGGCTCTCAGCGATGCCCAGAAGCAGGAGAAGGCAGAGGCAATCTATGAGGATGCCAATGCCAAGTTCCTCGAAACCAACCGCAGGGCTTTTGCAAAGAACAAGAATAACAAAATCGCAGTCATGGCTCTCGCAAACATGAGCGGAGACCTCACGAATCAGGAAATCCTTGATTATGCCGCAAGTCTTTCTGCTGAAATGCAGCGTGACACAGTGGTGGTCGAACTGGTTCAGGCTGCCGAGAAAGCTCAGCTGACAGAGGAAGGCAGGATGTTTACGGACTTCACCATCGAGGATTCCGACGGACAGACTGTGTCTTTTTCAGAATATGTAGGCAAAGGAAAATATGTGCTCGTGGACTTCTGGGCAAGCTGGTGCGGACCATGCAAAAGGGAGATTCCCAACATCATCGCTGCCTACGAAAAATATGCTCCGAAAGGTCTTGAAGTCTTGAGTGTGGCCGTATGGGACAGACCTGAGGACACCAAGGCCGCAGCCAAGGAGCATGGCGTCGTATGGCATCAGATTATCAACGCACAGCGCATCCCTACTGACCTCTACGGCATCCAGGGCATTCCTCAGATTATGCTCTTCGGTCCGGACGGCACCATTCTCAAACGTGACCTCCGCGGAGAAACCATCGATGCCGAACTCGCCAAGTATTTTGCCGAATAAAGATACCCAACATACTTGATTTTCTGCCGTGACTCGTTTTCTGAATCACGGCAGATTTTTATATATTTGCAAGGTTGAAACAACCGTAACTCTACTGATGTCAAATGCTGATATTATGAGCGATTTCGATGAATATATAAAAGGAGGCAACCCTTCACAGAGAGAGAAGTCTTATGCGTGGCAAACTGCCATCGGCCTTCAGAATGTGGATGGTCTGAAGCCTTCGGATTATCTGGTGCAGACGGCAAAACAAAACATCGAGGGAGACATTTCCATCGATGAAGTCAAGCAGCTTATTGACAACTATTATGAGTCTAAAGCCGCCAGAGGCGAAAGTGATGAGCGTACTGAGGAGGCCGACAAGGTTTCCGCCAGAATTACTGAAATTCTGACCGAAAAGACCTTCAATTTCACTCCGGACTATCTCATCCAAATTCACAAAAGGCTCTTTGCCGGCATTTTTGATTTGGCGGGAGTAATCCGTCCATACAATATCACCAAGAAGGAATGGGTGTTGGATGGAGATACAGTACTGTATTCGTCATTCGAGATGATACGCCAGACACTTGAATATGATTTCAGGGAAGAGAAGAATGTCGATTATTCTTCGCTTGATGCCACTCAGGCCGTGAAGCAGATATGCAAGTTCATATCCGGCATCTGGCAGATACATCCATTCTGTGAAGGTAATACAAGATGTACAGCTGTGTTCGCAATCAAGTACCTGAGTAACTTCGGATTTAGTGTGAACAATGAGACTTTTGCCTTGAACTCTTGGTACTTCAGGAATGCATTAGTAAGAGCAAATTATGTCAACTATTCCAAAAACGTGACAGCCACTCCCGTATTTCTTGAGCGTTTCTTTGACAATTTGCTATTTGGGGCAAAGCACGAACTCCTGAATCGTGATATGCATATTTCAATGGGCCAAAGTGACACAAGAGATTACTTAAAGTGCCAAAATGGCCCTTTGGATGTCACTTTGGAAGAAAAGACTTTGCTTGAATTCGTGAAGGCTAATCCCAAGGCAACACAAGAGCAGATAGCAGTGCATATCGGAAAATCATCCCGAACAGTCAAGCGAATAACCGCCAATCTTTGTCAGAAAGGATATCTCAAGCGCGAGAGGGGCAAGAGGAACGGTATCTGGATAACAAATGTAATGTCATGATGCTGTGCAGAGGATGAAACAATCTTATGAGCTGAGGCTGTGCGTGCTCGACCAGACGATCAGCGGACTTTAGAATCTGTTGGTAAGGCTCACGAAATCCTCGATCCCGAGGCGCTCGGGACGCAGGTCGAATACGGGGTCGGAGAGAAAGGTCTGGATTTGCTCTTCGCTCAGGCCCTTCTTTGCCGCCATTTCGCGGACAAGGGGTTTGAGAGAATTGCGCAGGGTCTTGCGCCTCTGGTTGAAACTCGTCTTGACTATGGTCTTGAACAGTTTCTCGTCGCATCCGAGGTCGGTGCGGGAATTCCTGCGCAGGCGGATTACTGCGGATTTTACCTTTGGGGGCGGATTGAATGCCCCTTCGCCCACCGTGAACAGATATTCTATGTCGTACCAGGCCTGAAGCAGCACCGACAGGAT
>CABQAB010000210.1 GCA_902461985.1 uncultured Bacteroidales bacterium
GGGGGTATTCTGAACCCATACTATCGACATCTGATAGCATCTTTCGCGAGAAAACATGCGGAAACTATAAATGAATTAGTAGATTCCTTAGTTTTATTAACGAATTTCGCCGATCAACGGCAGAATTTTACCGGTCAGGTTGGCGCTGAAGGTGGTGCATGGACTTGCCGGCAAAAAGGCGGAGGCCCTTGTCCTCGAAGCCTAAGGAGGTGTAGAGCCGGTAGAGGTGGTCGTAACCAGGCTCGCAGAGCAGGCCGAAAGGCTTTCCGCTGTCGGCATGGAGCCTGCAGCATGCTTCGATGAGACGCCTGCCCAGCCCGTGGCCGCGGAACTCGGGGAAGACCGCAAGCGAATCAAGATAGAATTCATCGGCGGTCGTCTCGTCATCCATGGCGGAATTGTCGAATCCTGCATCCAAAACGGCATTCGCCTCAGCCACGAACCTCTCGCGCAGGGCGTGCAGCCTTGCGCCGTCGTAAGCTACAAGAACGCCGGCAACACTGCCGTCAGAGGCCTGCGCAACAAGGGCATTGCGGTAACTGTACTGCGAATCCTCCATGGAGGCCAGCCTGCGGAACAGTTCGAGCACAAGGGGAATGCGTTCGCGCGTTCCGGCAAAGTTCATGACCAGTTCGTCATGGAGAGCCATCAGCACTGCCCTGGCGATGTCTCCGGCATCCTCCCGCACCGCCGGACGGATTATAATGCCGTCCTCAACCGCGGCAGCACTTCCCACTGTATGCAATTTTTCTGTTGACATAATATCTGACATTTTATAAGACGGACTCGCTCCCACAATTTTCATGCTGCCGAAGCCATTTGAACGCCTGTCATCCAACAACTTCCAAATCAGCGACAAATATCTTCCCCACTCCGGCCTGAACGGTATTCATTCGGAGTCATTCCGGTCTGTCTCTTGAAAAACTTGTGGAATGAAGGAATGGAACTGAAATGGAGGCTGTAGCCTATCTCCTTCACTGACAGATCCGAATACTTGAGCAGATTCTTCGCTTCAAGAACAGTGAACGTGTCAATCCACTCCATCGCAGTCTTCCCGCTGACCGCCTTGACGACAGTAGTCAGATACTTGGGAGTAATGCACATTTTCTCAGCATAGAACCCGAGCCCCTTTCCGCTCATGAAATTCTCGGACACTATGGAAAGAAACTCCTCGTAGACAGCCTGACTGCGGGACTTCGGCCTCACGACATCGCCATTTTTCGACAGTTCCCCGTTCCAGATATTCCCAAGCAGGCAGAACAGTGACGTCCCTATCGAACATATCGCATCTCCCGTCCCTTCGAGACCGGCCCTGTACAAATCCGAAACCAGGTAATAATAATCCGACAATATCCTCTTCCCGGACTCGTCAAGAGTGATGCATGGATTGCTGAGCAGCCTGACGCTTCTCTCGAAAAGCCCGTTGAAATTGATCCGTCCCCCTTTCATGAACTCCCTTGTGCAAGCCACCAGCACAGCCTCGCTATGCTGCAGATTGTCAAATTCAGTTTCCTTGAAGTGCAGAGTGCTCCCGGGCATATAAAGCAGCATAGTGTCCTCGCATATCCTGTATGTCGTAACATTGACGTCTATGTCAAAATGCCCCTTGGTGCAGTATATGGCCGCATAGGCATTCAGCCTGACCGGGTATCGGAGCAGGTCAAACATGTTTCTGCCGCATATGGGCGTTATGACGAAATCATTGGAAAGTTCTGTCATCTGTGACACTCCTGTCATCCGGACCAGCCGGGCCATGTCTATTTCGTGATACGGTTCTGTCATTTCTTCAGTCATTTTGAAATGCAAAAATAGTCATTATTTCCACATCCGCTATCCACAACTCCAATAAAAAGAAATATGGATAATATATATGGAAATATAAATATCCCTTAATCTTATGCTGGGATGAAGTTTGCGGCATACGGCACAAAACAAAAAAAGTCAATAAATGAAAAAAGTATCATTAATCGCAGCGGCATCACTGCTGCCTGCCGTCATCTTCGCCCAGCAGAGGCTGACGCTTGACGAATGCAGGCAGATGGCGGTGCAGAGCAACAAAGAACTGAGCCAGAGCGCACTCGAAATAGAGATGGCCTCCTGTGACAGGGGGACTGCGCGGGCCAATTATTTCCCGGAAGTAAGCGCGAAGGCTGCCTACTTCTACAACAACCGTGACATCGACCTGATAGGAGACCAGGCATCTTCCATCCTGAGAAACGGCGGCACCATGGTCCAGGAACAGCTGGCCGGGAGCATGAACCAGCTTACCCAGGCAATCATGACCAATCCGGCCACGGCGCAGGAACTCATGAACAGCCCCATGTGGCAGACCATGCTCGGCACACTCTCGAAAACGGACCTGTCGGCCGCCATCAACCATATAGGCAGCCAGGTGGACGAGGCCCTGCACCTTGACATAGGCAACGTGTACGTGGGGGCGGTCAGCGTGACACAGCCCATTTTCGCGGGAGGAAAAATCATAGCGGCAAACAGGATTGCGGAACTCGCCGAAGAACTTGCGAAAGACAAATATGACAGCAAATACTCGGAAATCATCGTCGCAGTCGAAAAGGCGTACTGGCAGATAGTGGCCATCTCCGCGAAAAAGGAACTCGCAGAAAGCTACGCGGAACTGCTCGCGAAGATGTCCGGCGACATGAACACGCTTGTCGCCGAGGGTGTAGCCACAGAATCCGACCTGCTTGCAGTGAAAGTGAAAGCCAATGAAGCGGACGGCATGCTGCTGAAGGCGACCAACGGCCTCACTCTTGCAAAAATGCTTCTCTGCAAGGAGATAGGACTGCCGCTCGACAGCAGTATATTGCTGGAAGACGAGGGCACGGAGGAGATTCCGCTCCCTGAAGAAGAGATTTCCAAAAACATGGAGGACATCTGGGCGAGCCGTCCGGAAATAAGAAGCCTGGACGACGCCGCGCAGATATACGACAACAAAATAAAAGTCGCACGGGCCGATATGCTTCCGACGGTCGCCGCCACAGCCAACTGCCTTGTGAGCAATCCGAATCTGAACAACGGGTTCAGCAACAGTTTCGGAGGGCGGTTTTCTGCGGGAATAATGGTCAGCATACCTATTTTCCACGGCTACGAAGCAGCGTACAAGACTAAAAAAGCCAAGACGGAAGCAAAAATCTACAGAAGCAGACTTGAAGACGCAAAGGAGATGGTATGCCTCGAAGTGTCAAAATGTACCAATGAAAAGAATGAAGCTATGGAGAGCCTTCTGATGGCGGAATCCAACTTGGAGAGTGCCGAAGAAAATCTCAGGACAGCCATGCTCGGCTTTGAAGAAGGCGTCGTGGACTGCAATACCGCCATGGCCGCCCAGACAGCATGGCTGAAAGCCCGTTCTGAATATATAGAATCGGGAATAGCATTGCAGATTGCATCAGTCAGCCTGAGAAAAGCCGAAGGAATCATAAACAGGGAATTGTAAATTACAGAAAATATGAAAAAAGAACACAGCAGTATGGCCGCCGGAATAGCAGGCCTCATAGCAATTATCGCGATTATCGGAGTCGCAGGGTATTTTGTCTCAAAGCCGAAGCCGGTCACGGTGCAGGGAGAAGCCGAAGCGAGCGAATACAGGGTTTCAGGAAAAGTGCCCGGCAGAATCGAGGAGCTTTATGTCAGGGAAGGTGATTATGTGCACAAGGGAGACACGGTGGTATTCATCGATTCGCCGGAAGTCAGGGCCAAACTTGCGCAGGTCAATGCGCTGAAGGCCGCCGCCGTAGCCCAGAGCGCGAAAGCCCGCAACGGTGCGCAGAAAGAACTGATTGAAGGTGCATACCAGATGTGGCAGACGGCTCTCGTCCAGGAAGAAGTCATGCGCAAATCCTATGAACGCATCAAAAGGCTCTATGACGGGAAAGTCGTGACCGCACAGAAACACGATGAAGTGAAAGCGAAATATGATGCTTCCGTGGCACAGGCCAAGGCGGCGAAAAGCCAGTATGACATGGCTCTCGCCGGAGCACGGGCTGAAGACAAGGCTGCGGCTGCGGCAATTGTGGACCAGGCGGAAGGTGCGCTGATGGAAGTGGAGGGC
>CABQAB010000211.1 GCA_902461985.1 uncultured Bacteroidales bacterium
CAGTAAAGCGCAGGGGTCATTCGGGGCAGCCCCCCACGCACAAGATACTATTCTGCAATGGATTTGAGCCAGCGCTCGAGTGAGTTCTCGAATTCAGGACGGGCATAGCTGAAGCGGTCATGACCTTTCCCTACTATCTTTTCGGACGAGAATCCCCAACCGTGACCACCTTTGGGGAATATGTGCATTTCAGTATCCACTCCCTTGTCAATCAGGCTTTTGTAATATCCTATGCTATTGATTACCGGAACAACATTGTCATCTGTGCAATGAGTGATGAAAGTTATCGGTGTCTTCTCGGAAACCGAGTTTTCAAGGGAGTATCTTGTCATCAGTTCATTATAAAGCTTCATGTCCTCCTCCCACTGATTAACGCTCTTGCTGCGGTCGTTCCATTTGTCTTCAGTTCCGATGAGATTCAGTTTTGTGCCTCCGTGAGTCCGTACTCCGAAAGTGATTACTGGATAGATAAGAATCGAGAAATCAGGTCTTGTCACCTCATCGACGAAAAGATTGCTTGCCGAGCCGGCCAGATGTCCTCCGGCTGAGAATCCGATTACACCTATTTGTTTGACACCCCATTCTGCGGCATGGGCACGGCAATACCTGAATGTGTTCTGTACATCTGTGAGAGGTACTTCCCAATGTCCGTACGGCAGACGGTATTTTACTACGGCTACGGTAATTCCTTTTGAAAGGAACCAGTCTGCGGTATACAGGCCCTCATTATAAGAAGAGACTATCCAATATCCGCCGCCGGGACAGACAACAACCATCTGGCCGTTCGGTTTCTTGGGAAAATAGAGATCAAATCTTGCATTCTCATTTATGTTGCCGAGGTTGCCGTCAGGAGGGAGTGTCTCCACTCCGGACGCGCCGTTGTCGCAGGTCTTTTCAAATCCGGCTGAAGTCACTTTCGTACCCACCACAGGATCGATGTTGTCCACGAGGCTTTCTCCATAGAGAAGCACTGTCTCATTTGGTCTGAGTTTGATTTTTGGCTGGGCTGCGGATTCGGTCCAGACAATTCCCAGCATTGCCAGGACTGCGATAAGAATGCGTTTCATATTGTTTGATTTTATAAAATATTTGTGGCAAGATTTTCGAGTGAGGGGAGGTCCGAGGTGTGCAGACGGCTGCGTATAGTGACAACCGGTTCGACTGTTTCCATGTTTTTCATCTGACAGAGCATCTCCCGGATATTCCTTGCGGCGCACGGAGCCCAGGAGCCGTTTTCCATGATGCCGATTTTCCTGTCACACAAGCCCTTTATCTGTAGCAGGTGCAGGAAACTGTACATCGGAGTGAAGATGCCGTTGTCGTAGGACGAGGCTGCAAGAACTATTCTGGAGCATCTGAATGCCTGTCCCACAACTTCTGAGAGATCGGAACGGCACAAATCACGTACGACCACTTCAGCACCACGCTCCCTGAGCATTTCTGCCAGTCTTAGAGCCACCGCGGCAGTCCCTCCGTGCATCGAGGCATGGGCGATGAGAATGCCCTCGGTTTCAGGGATATATCTGCTCCATTTGTCGTACAGTTCCGTGGCCTGTTCTATCCCGGAATCTATCATTGGGCCGTGGAGAGGTCTTATTGTCCTTACAGGGAGTGCGGACGCCTTTTTGAGCAGGGCCTGTACCGGTGTACCGTATTTGCCCACGATATTGGTGTAGTAGCGGCGGGCCTCGTCTGTCCAGTTCCTGTCCTCGCTCATGTAAAAACCACATTCGGAAAGTGCGCCGAATTTGCCGAAGGCATCCGCGCTGTAGAGTGCGCCGTCATGTTCATCGAAAGATACCATCACCTCAGGCCAGTGGACCATAGGGGCGGAGATGAAACGGAGGCTATGTCTGCCGAGCGGGAGAACGTCACCTTCCTTCATTGCCATTGTGCGCCCTTCAAGAGATATTCCTTCAAAGAACTGCGGCAGCATGGCTATGGCCTTCACTCCCGCCACGATTTTCATGGACGGGTATCTTTCCATGACGCCGGCGATGAGTGCGGAATGGTCGGGTTCGAGGTGATGCACAACAAGATAGTCAGGAGTGCGTCCTGCGAGCGCTTCTTCCATGTTTTTTGTCCATTCCTCACCCTTTGAGCCGTCCACGGTGTCGAGAACGGCGGTCTTTTCGTCTGCGATGACGTATGAGTTATAGGATATGCCCTGTGGCACCTTATACTGGCTTTCAAAAAGATCTATGTCAAGGTCATCAGTTCCGACATAGAATATGTCTTCATTTATCTTTTTCATCTTGACCGGATTGATAATCAAATATATCGTTGTTTCGTGCAGCTTCAGTTGCTTTCCCCGTCAAAGGCGCGTACTATGCGGGTGACCAAAGGATGCCTCACGATGTCCCCGTTTCCGAACTCGATGCTGCACACCCCCGGCAGGCCCTCCAACAGTTTCATTCCTTTAAGCAGCCCGCTGGTGGACTTGTCGGGCAGGTCGATTTGCGTGGCATCTCCCGTGACAATGAATTTGGCGTCGCGCCCCATGCGTGTCAGGAACATCTTCAACTGTCCCAGGTTGGTGTTCTGGGCTTCGTCCAATATGACGCAGGCCCTGTCGAGTGTGCGTCCCCGCATATAGGCGAGAGGGGCAATCTGTATGGTCCCGTCGGCAATGAATCCCTGCAGTTTTTTCGGCGGAATCATGTCTTCCAAAGCATCGTACAGAGGCTGGAGATACGGGTCCAGTTTGTCTTTGAGGTCTCCCGGGAGGAATCCTAAGCGTTCTCCGGCTTCCACCGCAGGGCGGGTCAGTATGATTCTCTTTATTTCCCTCAGTTTCAGTGCTCTGACAGCCAATGCGATGGCGATATATGTCTTTCCTGTGCCGGCCGGGCCTATGGCGAAAATCAGGTCGTTCTTGAAATAAGCCTCTACCATCTTTTCCTGAGTCGCGTTCCTCGCCTTTACAGGCTTGCCCTCGTTGTTGTGGACTATGGTGCGGCTGCCGTCGGCTAACTTTTCTTCCGTGACTGCGTCTTCATCGAAAAGGGCTTCCACGTCATAGGCACTGAGACTTCTTTTGTGCATCCTTTTTTCAATCAGAGCCTGCAGTTTCCCGTTGAAAGCCATGGCATCGGCCTCCGGTCCGTCTAAAATGAGTTCGTTACCCCTGGCAACCACCTTGAGGGCGGGGAACCGTTTGCACATCAGTTCCAGAAGCCGGTTCGCAGGTCCGTAGATTTCAACGGGATCTACCGCTTCCAGAGTTATCTTTTTCTTCATTTTCCAAAAGTTCGATGTTTTCGTTGTTGAGCCTGATAGTCAGCCATTTGTGTAATTTGTCCTTTTCCACTGAACTCAATTTCTGAGTGGTGTGGGCAATTACCGTCAGACTCCTGTGGACGTCCAGGCTGTCAGTCGAGACCACTGCTCCGTCCCCTATGCTCAACTTGACTATCTCCGGCCAGGAATTGACGGCTTCCCTCGCAATCTGAGCGTAAGGTATTTCGTTCCTGCGTATTAGTTCGAGTTCCGATTCGAGCCTCTTTATTTCCGCATCCCGGCGGTTGATTTCGCTGTCTGTGCGGGAATATATGCCCTGGATAAGTTCCTTCTCGACCTTGCCCTGGCCGTTTGTGTGTTCGTTGATAATCAGCTGTCCGTTCTTGATTCCGGCTGCAAGTGCATTCTCTACGAGCATATTCCTCTGGGCCGCGCTCAATTCCTCTCCGCTTACGAATATTTCCAGTTTTCCTCCGTTGTCGTGGCTGATGCTGTAGTCATAGATGATGGAATTGCCTAAGTTCCTGTTCTCCTTTACGAAACCGTTTGCCTTGTCTTCGAAATTGTTGTTCTGGATCATGACGACCGCAGACCAGATGCTCGGGACAATGAAAATGAGAATGAGGACGGTGATGACCCATTTGGTCCGTTTTTCCTTTTTGGCATCGCTGAAAGACTTGACCCTGAAATGCAGGAGTTTGGTAGCCGTATATGTCGCCAGTGCGATGAAAACGCAGTTGATGAAGAACAGATAGAGCGCACCGAAGAAATAGGTCATATTGCCGTTGGCGAGACCGAAACCGGCAGTGCACAGAGGCGG
>CABQAB010000212.1 GCA_902461985.1 uncultured Bacteroidales bacterium
CCTTCGAGCGGGTAGTTGGGGTTGGTGTTGCTCAGCACAAGCCAACGGTAGTCCCCGCCCCGGCGCTGAATCATATCCATCAGGGATTCCGTCCCTTCAAGCCGTCCCGCAATCGAATCACAGACCGCCTGTATGCACACGATGTCGCAGTCAGCATCCAGTATGGCATCAGCCACTGCCCCGGCACTGTTGCACCACAGTCTCTGGGAATCCGCCGTCCCGTTCCTGACTATGGATGCCCTGAAGCCGGAAGCGCCCAGTTCCCAGGAGGCGACCTTAAGCTGCGGGCCATTTCCCGCAAAGAGCGGGAACACGCAGAACAGCGGCACAATCAATGATAGTATTCTTTTCATAAGTCAAAATCAGCTGCTATAGGGTAATGGTCCGAGATATAATTGACGTGGTTGTACTTCCGGGAAATCACCCTGAAGTTCCGGCATTTCTTCATACCTCTGTACCAGATGTAGTCTATATTTCCTGTCCAGCTCCTGCCGAAACCGTTGAAAGAATACTTCTCGTCCGACTGAAGGGCATTGTCCCTCGCACTCATCATTTCGGACGCTATCCTCTGCAGTCCCTTCTCCTTGCCGGTCATATTCAGGTCCCCCACCACGACTGCAGGCAGTCTGTCCTTATTCAGGACAGCAAGAGTGTCTAAAATCAGGTCCAGGCCCTTAGCTTTGGCTTCCGGACCCTTATGGTCGAGATGGGTGTCTACAAAGAAGAGGGTTTTGCCAGTAGCCTTGACCTTGATTTTCGCCCAGACAGCAGTCCTCTTGATTGCGGCGTCCCAGCCTATGGAAGCCCTGTCAGGAGTTTCGCTCAGCCAGAAACCGCCCCAGTCCAGCAGTTCGGTAGTTTCCATGTTGTAGAACACGCTCGCGCACTCCCCTTTTTCTCCGCCCTCGCGGAAAATTCCCACATGACGGTACTGAGGACAGTGCCTGTCGAGATAGGCGAGCTGGACGTCGGTGATTTCCTGCGTGCCGAACACGTCCGGCCTGACATCCTCAAGCATCAAAGGTATCGCCCTTTTGCGGTGGTCCCATCCGTTCTCGAAATCGGCGTTGTTGTTGAAATATCTGACATTGAATGACATGAGTCTCAGCGACTTTTTCGCAGGTGGAGGAGTAGGAAGTCCGCTTGGAGAATAATCCCGGAACTGCATGTCACAGGTCAGCGGGAAATGGTCGGACGGATAATGCAGGGAGCCGTCCGCTGTTCTGAATTTTTCTCTGTGGATAACGTAATTCAGCGGACGGAATCCGTTGAACATGATATGGTCTGGCCACCACCGGCTGAATCCGCCTTCATCCTTGAGGTTCTGCGTTCCCCAGGACATCGCATCGTTGGCGAGAATTTCAGCACGCTGCATATACTGTCTGGCATCCATACAGATACAGTTTGCGAGAGAGTTCCATGACGGTCCCTTCTCATCCACATTCATATCGCCGACAAGGATTGCAGGCATGTCATCAGGTACAATCTGCCTGATTTTCTCCCTCAGCATCATTGCGTTGTACTTGTTGCCGTCATATCGGGACGGATCATCTCCGGGCTTCGGGACGAGCAGATGGGTGCAGAAGAAATAGAATTCCCGTCCTGAAGCCTTATGCTTCATCCTTGCCCACACCGCCGGACGGACGCTGCCTTCCGGAGCGTCCTCAGCCGCCTCCGGTCTGTCATAGACCCCGCCAAGCCAGAATATTCCGCTCTCCACACACTCGAAGACAGCGGGTCTGTAGGCGATGGCCGAGTCATAGGAGATTGTCCCCTTTGCCGTATTGGGATATATTATCCATTCATATTCCAGTCCGCGGGAAGTTGCCGCATCACGGACATTCAGCGGTCCGGTCCAGATGCTGTCGCATATCTCCTGTAGACCCATTATGTCGCAGTCCAATGCCCCGAGCATATCGGCAACGGCTGTGGAGGAGTTGCACCAGAGACGCTGGGCGCTCACTCGCGGATTTGAGCTGACCGCCTTCTCACGCTGCTCCGGATGCCACAGATTCCACGTCCCGACCTTGAAATCCTGACGGGCGGACAGCTGCAGCGAAAGCAGGAGCAGCAAAATTGTAATTATTCCTTTCATCTGTTTTGATATGCTCCCGGCCACCAGGATGATTCACCTCTTGAGACCCCTCTCGCATCGGCATTGAACAAATTATTGTCATACAGCCATTTGTAGAAATCCTCGCCGCCGAAGTCGAAAGACTTGACGGCCGACTCCACTTCGGAGGCCGAGGCTTTTGTGAAACCCTCCAGTTCTCCGGTCCATTCCAGAATCCCGTTTGCGGACAATGCAGTCGAAGGGAACAACTCAGACAGTTTCACTCCCGCTTTGTCCGTTCCGTTGCCGTTGTCAGTCCAGACGATGTTTTCGGAAGCGCCGGTATATACATTATGTCCGAAGCTTGTGACAGACCTTCTCGCAGTGGTTGTAGAAGCAGTGCCGAAAGACCTGCCGCTGTTGCAGAGGACAAGATTGTTCACCAACACACATTTGGCCGCATCCTGCGGGCTTATTCCTATGGCGAACACCCCGTTGGTGGCACCTGCCGCCTCCGTCACCATGGTTGAATTTGCCATGAGGACAGGACCGTTCGCCCGGATTGAACCGAGAGTTGCCGGGGCGTTGTTCTGCTGGTTTACGGCAGTGCAGTTGTAGAGCATCAAAGCCTTTCCAGCACTCGTGAATATGTCCGAGCCGTTCATATTGCATTTGTTTGAGTCAAAGGAGCAGTTCACAAGATAGAGTACATTGTCTTTGTGTTTCTGCAGCACTGCTCCTCCATTGCCGGTCTTGCCGCCGTCATTCGCCCTGAAAAGGCAATCCGTCAGAGTGGACAAGGCGGTGGAATAGAATCCCAATGCTCCTCCTCCGGTTATGGAAGTGGTGTTTTCAATGAATTCGCAGCCCCTGAAATCAACTGATGCAGAACCTCCGATATAGGCCGCGCCACCCGTCCGGTCAGCCAGGGAGGAAACAGTCGCGTTCCTGCTGAATACGCAATCCTTGATGCTGTGAGTGCCCTTTGTCAGATACAATGCGCCTCCGTAACCGTCGTGGGAGGCCCCGGAAAAAGTAAGTCCGTTAAGTTCGAGCGTTACGTTCTCATCCGCGACACTGAGAATTACGCCCTGCTCACCGCTGTTCGTAGTCGTAAAAATGGTCTTTCCCGGCACTCCGGAAATGGTGACAGTCGCAGGTGAAGCACTTGCAAGACTCAAGGCAGTTCCCGCGGAAGAAAGGTCGTATGTACCTTCCGCAACATTTATGGTATGCCCGTTGAGAGCCGACAAATCGTCTGACGAGAGAAGGGAGACGAGAACGGAAGCGTCCCCGGCATCAGCCCATGAAGAAGCGTCCTTTCTGCCGGAACCTGTCTGGGTGATGAAGAAATCCCCCACAGTTTCAGCCTTGCTGTCCAATGGAGTGTTTATGCAGAGAATGTCGCCTGCCGAGAGTTCAAACGGCCTGTCACTGTGAGCAAGTGATTTGAGAGTCTCCGAGGTGCTGAGTCGGAAAGTGAACCCGGGAAGTTTCTGCCCTGGCAGAACGGGGAAGAAATATTCGCCTTTGCCCTCAGTCCGGACTTCAACCGACGTGACAAACTGTTCTCTGGAGATTTCCGCCAGATTACGGTCAAGCACAAGACCGCCGCTGACTCCCGCATTGTCGGATGAAGAGAACTGCACAGACGATATACTGTTGTCATCCAGGCAGAAACGGATAAGCGCCACAGCGCTTTTGAAGCGTCCGAAATCGAGACTTTCGCGGGTGGTGTGCGCCACGATGACGGCACAGTCCTCAAAACGGCCGCTGAAACTGTCAGGCAGAACTATGCTCAGATGTCCCTCACCATCCACTTCAGCGGAAACGGAAGAAGGATAGACAGCATAATACTCCGCTACTTCATCCACCGACGCCTTGAAAACTGCCCTGCCGTTGTCCTGTAGTACGGCCCTGGAACTGACCGAACCGCCGTGCCACAGAACTGTAATTTCGTCATTTTCACACCAGCTTACTGACCAGTAGCTTCCGAGGG
>CABQAB010000213.1 GCA_902461985.1 uncultured Bacteroidales bacterium
GATAACGCGCAGGAACAGCCTCCGTAGGCCTGTCCCCGGGCAGCTCTCCTCCTATCCATTCCGCACCCCAGGCATTCTCCCCGCCAGTAATGCCAGTCTGAAACATTACAGGGCAGCTTTTCGCAATATGTCCCCTGTTGTCTTCAATCTCCACCTGCCACCAGTACCTTGTCATAGGCTCCAGCATCCGCCCCCTATACGGGACATATACCGAACTGTCTGACTGCACGGTACCTGAATCCCACATATCACCTCCAGCGGCAAGCAGGGACGGGTCTGAAGCCACTGTAACACGATAGGACTTCTGCATGACCGACTGCGCATCGCTCTTCAGTTTCCAGGACAGCCGTGGATGCACGCTCTCGACACAAAGAGGAGCATGTGACATTTCCGTAGTCAGGTCCGTCACTTCAAGGGACGTATTCACCTGAGGATATCCGAGATAATCGGTAGCATACATAAATGCTCCAGCCGTCCATCCCATGAACGGAGGAAGTGCGTATTCATTTGTGACTTCAATATTCCCCTTCACTCCGTTATATTTTTCCCACAGATTCCCTGTAGACATGTATATGCTTGAAATGGCATCGGCATATTTTTGGGCCACCCTCCGTGCATCTTCCTTATAGCCATAGGCATCAAGTCCCTGAACGGCCAGATTGTTGAAGCTTGCCCACGCATTCGGAGAGTCCCACTGGTAGACTGTTGTGCGAACCGCCGGCTCGCAGGCGACAATCCCGTACTCCGCCTCCAGTCTTGGAAGAGCCCTCCGTACTGCGTCAGCATCGTTTTCCGAAAGGATGCCTGCCCACAACAGGTTGAACACGGCTGAGGAGAAGACGGTGCCCTGCCGCCTGTTTTTCCAGTCATAATCATAGTAAAGCCCGTCTGTCCTGTTCCTGCAAAGTTTCTCAATCAGTTTCTTGCGCCGGGATGCAGCCTTCTCCCATCTGCCCCCTCCAGTAATACCGAGCAGGTCATAGAATTTCACAAAATTCTTCTCATAGATATAAAGATTGGCATTAAGGTCTATCGGATTGAAATCCTCGCAACGGGAATCGAAACGGGGGCTGAAATCCCATCCGGACTCCGCTTCAGACAGGAAATGAGAACCGCGCATAATCCTTTCCTCATCGGGAATGTCCCATGAAAGGGAAGGAATCCTGGTGGTCATATAAGAATAGAATTCACGGAGTTCCTGCTCCGTCGCCGAATTGCCGTGACAGTTCAGCCCGGATGGCGAGATGCGTTCTGTCATCCAGAAATCATATTCCCTTTCAAGTATTTCCACAGCATGGCGAAGCCATTGAAGGTCACCCGTAACCTCGAATATTTCATCCACCATCATGGAAGCATACGGAGGTTGTGAACGGTTGAGCAGAGCACTGTTGGACGCATTAGGCATATAGCCGAACCTGTCTATAAGGTACAGGATATTGTCCACATTGTTCCGGGCCTGTTCCACATCGCCGAGCGACAGCAGTCCGAGATTGGTGAAATAAGTGTCCCAATAGAACATATCCTGGAAGATACCTTTAACGCAAGGCACACTATATGGCTTCGGCATGGGTATACATCCCAAAGTGTCTGCATTACTGTACCTGACAGAAAGCGGCATCTGCCTTGAGATGAATTTTCTGGTAGCCTCAACTTCCGGCCGGCTGCCGGGATTGTCCTTGGCATAAGAAAAATCGCCCTGCAAGGAACACAAGACACTTAGTAACAGAGCCAAAAAGAATTTGGCATGGGACACGTGCCCCGGAAAAACAAACCTTAACATCACTTTTTATTAATTAAAATATCAGTAAGGCAAAAAGCGGTAAGGTTTTTCAAGGCATGATTTCAAATCATCTGTCCGCAAAAGTAGCAATTTCCGTCCATTTCTACAACATTTATCGTCTCTTCCGGAAGTTTGGGCCTACAATTGTCGGAAAAACGTTGGCGTCAAATCACCACACCTCCGGTGACAGGGAGCACGGCTCCGTTGATATACGATGCCATGTCACTTGCCAGGAACGCGAACGCATTGGCAATGTCCTCAGGCTGCCCGACCCTTCTGAGCGGAATTTTCGAGATGATAGGCTGAATCATTTCATCGGGAAGAACCGCCATCATGTCAGTCATGGTCACTCCCGGAGCGACGGCATTGACCCTGATTCCGAGAGGGCCGAGTTCCCGCGCGAGCGAAACGGTGAGACCGTTCACGGCGAATTTCGAAGCGGGATAGCCGCAACCTGCCGCCTGTCCGTTGATACTGACTACAGAACTTGTGTTGATAATCACTCCACTGCCCTGCTCTTTCATGATTTCGGCGGCAGCTCGTGTGCAGACATAGACCGCACGGATGTTAAGGTCTATGATTTTGTCAAAGTCCTCGTCCTTATAGTCGAAAAAAGAATTGTTGTGGGAAATGCCTGCATTGTTTGCTAAAATGTCAATCGAGCCGAACTCCTCCCTGACCTTGACGAAAGCCTCCGTAACTGAAGCACGATCCGAAAGAGCAGGCCAGATTGCAGAAACAGTTGCATCCGGATAGTCTGCTTTAAGCGCTTCGAGAGCCTTTTCAGCCGTCGCCTGCCTTGAGCCGCAGAGCACCACCTTTGCTCCCTCCTCCACAAATTTACGTACAATGGCATTGCCGATTCCGCGGGTGCCGCCGGTAACCACAGCGACCTTCCCCTTAAGTAATTCTGACATAAGATTGTAATGAATATATTCTTAAAATCCGGCATCCGCCACACAGCGGACATCCTCTCGGGAAGGCTCAAATTTGATACCAAATCACTATCGTTTCAAATTCTTGCACATTCGTTACATTCACATCTCAAATATTATCGAATGGAGGTTGCAGGAATTACGGCGCGAGATTCACATTTTCGGTTTTCGCCCGAGTTTCACTACCTTTGTCTTTAGTTTTGAATATTGAATATGAAAGAGTTTTTGATAATACTCATACCGTTTGTCGGCACGGTCCTCGGGGCCGCATTTGTATACTTTATGAAAAACGGCATAAGCCGCAGGACCGAACAGGGGCTGTCAGGCTTTGCTGCCGGCGTCATGGTGGCGGCTTCCGTGTGGAGTCTTCTCATTCCTGCGATGGACTTCTCGCATGAGATGGGACGGCTTTCATTCTTTCCTGCCATAGTCGGTTTCTGGCTCGGAATCCTATTCCTTCTGCTGCTTGACAACCTTATCCCTCATCTGCACAACCACGCCAAAGAAGCAGAGGGTCCGGCAAGCGGACTGAAACGCACGACCAAACTTTTTCTTGCAGTCACCCTTCACAATCTGCCGGAAGGAATGGCTGTGGGAATCACGGTCGCCGCCTGGGCCGGCGGGGAAAATTCCATCACGATGACGGCGGCACTTGCACTTGCCATAGGCATAGCGATACAGAATTTCCCGGAGGGGGCAATCGTCTCGATGCCGTTGAGAGCAGAAAAGATGTCGAAAGGAAAAGCTTTCCTGTATGGACTGCTTTCGGCAGTGGTAGAGCCTGCCGGTGCTGTCATGACAATGGCCCTGGCTGCCTTTATGCTCCCTCTCATGCCGTATATGCTCGGTTTTGCAGCAGGGGCGATGATGTATGTCGTCGTTGAGGAACTCGTCCCCGAGATGTCAGGAGGCCGTCATTCCAATCTCGGAACAATAATGTTCGCCACCGGATTTTCCCTGATGATGGCGCTTGACGTCGCCTTAGGATAAATGAGCATCCGTCATCACTTGTCCAACAGGAAATCAAATTGGACTCCTTGTTCGCTAAATAGTTGGACACATTCAATCAAGACAACCTCAGGCATTGTCATCTCGAACGAGCGGAGCGAGTGGAGAGATCTGCTTCAGATTTCTCCATGCGGTCTCCGACCTTAGTCGAAATGACAGAGCAGGTAACTCCCGCCACGCTTTCAGTTTTTTGTCCCATCGGGACAAAAAAAGGACGGTCGAAGTCTTGCGACTACGACCGTCCGTCTGTAAGCGTGGCGACGACCTACTCTCCCACATGGTAGTGCAGTACCATCGGCGCGCCC
>CABQAB010000214.1 GCA_902461985.1 uncultured Bacteroidales bacterium
ACATCCTGACTAACCTTTCAGAACGGGACCTCTGCAGGACACAGATTGTGGTCCGTTTGGGTTCAACTTCCTATTTCCTCACTGATCCAATTGGCAACCACCACATCGTCATCCCCGGCCACGTCGCCGCCGACCTGGCTGAATTCATGCGTTTCAACTGATTGTCCTGCAGGCGGCATCTTGGCGGCCGCTTGCGGACTTAAGATCTGCCAGACATAACTGTCAATAGACATTGCCGTCAAAGCCCCATGCCTTCATGGCGAGTCCGGCGTTCGGGTGGCTCAGGTCTTCCTTGTAGATTTTTGCACAATACGGACAGAATTCCTTGATGCCGTTGTTTATCGCATAGCCTGCGGCCTGACGGCTTCTGTCTATCCCGAGTCTCTCGCAGTCGGGATCTTCCGGGAAGGACAGGACTATGTTCCCGTTCGTGATGTGCTTGTAGATGTATTTGTAGACTGAAGTGCAGCGTCCGCTGCCATAGAGGGACATGGCCTTGTCCCATTGTTCCTGCCTGTCTGACGCAGTAGACTCGGGATGCCCGACAATCCAGTTGAACAGCTCTCCGCTACATTCTGCGCAGCCTTTCTTTTCTCCCTCTTTCCATAAGGATATCGCGCGGTCGTAATGTTTTATGCCCCAGTAGTATCTGCCGAGGAAATATTCTCCCCAGCCGGAACTGCCTTTTATGGCTTCATTCCATTTCTCAAGAGCCGGCTTTATCATGCCTCTCTCATACCACATCTGTCCGGACCACGCCAGTCCCTTGCTCCTGTCAAATCCTTTTTCTAACAAGGTCAGTTCAATCTGTGATACACCGAATCCGAGAGCCGACATTGCACGGCCTGCCATTATGTTGAAATCATATTCGTTCATGGTGTCGGCTTCGGCGGCCTCTCTGTAGTATTTTGAGGCAAGTTCGAGGTTCGGGAAATACTTTGTGTCGTCTTCGTAGCAAGGGTATGAAAAATATGCATTGCCCAGTTCACCGAGAGCATTGCAGAGGATTTCACATCCGTCCATGTAGTCAATTGAGTCTGAGTCAATGAGCCTGCGGGTGAGAATGGCGGCCTTGTGCGCCCAGTATGCAGCCTTGCTCAGTTCATAGCCGTCCATCGTACGGTACACGCGGGCAAGTCCGATGAGTTTTTCCGTATCTTCGGCATCTCCCTTTATCACCTCAAGAAGCAGGTCTCTGACAGTTTCGCCTTCGAAATCACCGCACACCCCGAACCTGTCGTTGTCGATGTCAAACTTTATGTCCCAGTCCAGATCCTTCATCAGCTCTTTGGCAGTCAGAGGCAGGTCGAAACCGTCTTCCTGCGGAGCGTCGATCGAGAGCCATGCGGCAATCATTTCATCGTCATCGGAATATTTCTTCCAATTGAATCCATCGTAGTCCGCTTCTTCCTGCTCTTTCGTCCCGTTCCCCTCTTCTTCCGCTGCCACGTTCTCCCTTGTGCCGGACGCGTCAGCAGCCGCTTTCCCCTTTACAAAGTCTACGTTCGGCACAATGTCCCCGAGAGTCAGGACTCCGTTCCTGAGCAGTTCGCTCAGATGGGCACACTCGCCGTCCAGATCCTTCAGGGTTTCTAAATAATGGAGTGCCGTTTCAAGGTCGCGCTCTAAGTAATCTCCTCTTATCAGCATCTTTGCCAGACCTCTCCATCCTGCCATCATGTCATTTTCCGCAGCTTCCTTGAAAAGCCCGTGAGCCATGCGGAAATAGTCTTCATCGGAATCGTAACCGCTGATGCTGACCTGTTTGAAATATATTATCTCGCCCAAAACCGGAGCCGCCTGCCTTTCCCCTTCATTATATGCAGAAACGAGATAGCTGTAGGCATCGACAACCGGGCGAGGCCCGTAGACTGAGTAGTAATAATTCATGCCTAAGGCAAGCCCGGCCTGAAGGTCACCCTTGTCAGCGAGTTCCTTCAGCGTGCTTTCCGAAAGGGAGAAATAGTCGAGTCCGGCCATGATTTGAAGTTTTTGTATAGTGGATAGGTTTTCCCGCTCCGCTCAAGAGGACAGGTCAGTCAACCTTCAGTATGTAATAGTTCTTCTTGCCCCGCTGGGCGAGTATGTATTTGCCGTCGATGATGTGCTCTTCGCCTATCATGGCCGCAATGTCGGTGACCTTCTCCTTGTCGATGCTTACGCCGCCTCCCTGTATCATCTTGCGACATTCTCCCTTGGAAGGGAAAACAGGACTTTCGACAGAGAGCAGGTCGATGACGTTGCAAGGCAGCTTCGACCTTGAAACGGCAAATGTGTCTACTCCGTCAAATACTTCGAGGAAAGTCTTTTCGTCAAGGGCCTTGAGCTGTTCGGAAGTGGCGTTGCCGAAGAGAATGGCAGATGCCGCAACCGCCTTTTCATATTCCTCCTGCCCGTGGACCATGACAGTAACCTCCTTGGCAAGCAGTTTCTGGAGGCCTCTCGCACCCGGATTCGCCTTATGTTCCTCAATGGCTTTTTCGATGGTCTCCCTGTCGAGGAGGGTGAAAATCTTTACGTATCTCACGGCATCCTCGTCGCTTACGTTCAGCCAGAACTGGTAGAACCGGTATGGCGATGTCCTCTCCGGATCGAGCCAGACGTTGCCTTTCTCGGTCTTTCCGAATTTGGTGCCGTCAGCCTTGGTGATGAGAGGGCAGGTGAGTGCGTATGCCTCTTTGCCAAGCATCCTGCGTATAAGTTCCGAACCGGTGGTGATGTTGCCCCACTGGTCAGCCCCTCCCATCTGGAGCGTGCATCCTTTGTGTTCGTAGAGGTAGAGGAAATCATAGCCCTGGAGCAGCTGGTACGTGAATTCGGTAAAGGACATGCCTTCGCGGGACTCTCCTGAAAGACGTTTCTTGACGCTGTCCTTGGCCATCATGTAATTGACGGTTATATGCTTGCCTATGTCCCTTGTGAAATCGAGGAAACTCCAGCCCTTCATCCAGTCATAATTGTTCACGAGTTCCGCACGGTTCTCCGCATCAGAGTCGAAGTCGAGGAACTTGGACAGCTGCTGTCTGATGCACTCTACGTTGTGGTTGAGGGTCTGCTCGTCGAGAAGATTCCTTTCCTGGGATTTCATGGACGGGTCTCCGATCATTCCCGTCGCTCCTCCGACAACTGCAATCGGCTTGTGGCCGCAGTTCTGGAAGTGCTTGAGTATCATTATGCTGACCATGTGCCCGATGTGAAGCGAATCGGCAGTGGGGTCTATGCCTACATACGCGGCGGTAGGACCTTCCATCAGTTTTTCTTCAGTGCCCGGCATGATGTCCTGGATCATGCCCCTCCATTTGAGTTCTTCTACGAAATTCTTCATATTGTCGTTTTTTTTACTTGCAAAGTATCTGAACTTACAAAGGTAGTCATAATTTTTGGTCATCATGCTCAAGATGACCAAATACTTTTGTCAAAGTCGGAACAGATTGTTAAATTTGCAGGGATTATGGCGGATGTGGCGAGAGAAGTAAAAAACGGATAGATATGAGGAGTAGAAACGGATATAACATTTAAAAATATAGAATCATGAGAAAACACATTGTAGCCGGAAACTGGAAAATGAACACTACGGTTCCGGAAGGAGTAGAGCTTGCAAAGGCTGTCGTGGCTGAATCAGCAAAAGTACCTTCAGACGTCAAACTGATTATCGCACCTCCTTTCGTGCATCTCGCACCCGTGGCCGAGGTCGTAAAGGGTACGGCAGTGGGACTTTCCGCACAGAACTGCGCAGACAAGACCAAGGGAGCCTACACTGGAGAGGTTTCGGTGGACATGCTCAAATCCGTAGCATGCGAGTACACTATTCTCGGACATTCCGAGCGCAGGCAGTATTACGGCGAGACTGACGCAAAACTCGTGGAGAAAATTCATCTTGCACTTGCAGCAGGCCTTTCACCTATCTTCTGCATTGGCGAGAACCTTGAAGAGCGCGAGGCCGGCAAGCATTTCGAGGTCGTTACCGAACAGATCAAGAATGTGCTCTACACTCTCACTCCGGAGGAAATGGCAAACG
>CABQAB010000215.1 GCA_902461985.1 uncultured Bacteroidales bacterium
GGTAGTCTTGATGCCAACAACATCCGCCTTCAGGAACTTACGCTGAACTACACCCTTCCGAAGAAATGGTTCAACGACAAGATGCGCATGACGGTCGGCTTCATCGCGAGAAATCTCGCCATGATCTACTGCAAGGCTCCTTTCGACCCTGAACTTTCGGCCGCAACGGGCAACAACTACTATCAGGGTGTGGACTATTTCATGCTTCCGAGCACACGCAATTTAGGCTTTAACGTCAAATTCCAGTTTTGACAGGAGGAGAAGATATGAAAAATACGATAAAGGCAATTTTCGCTGCGTCCCTTCTTCTGATCGGAGGATGTACGAAGAATTTTGAAAACTACAACACGAATCCGTATGCCGTGATGACTGCAGATCCGTCAATCCTTCTGCCTACGATGATTGACGCGATGATGTATGTACAGCAGAACGATTCCCAGATGATAGACCAGATGGTCGGTTCCCTCGGAGGCTATTTCACTCTGTCCAACCGTTGGAACGGGACCAATTTCGATACTTTCAACGTGTCTGCCGACTGGAACGCCATTCCTTACGAGACTCCGTTCCTCGACATTTACGGAAACCTTTTCGACATAGAGAAGTACACCGGAGGTTCCGGGCATTATTACGCTCTTGCGCGGTTGGTGAAGGCTGCGGCGATGCTCAGGGTTGCTGACTGCTACGGCCCTATCCCGTACAGCAAGGTCCGTGACGGGCAGATGTATGTGGAGTATGATTCCAATGAGGAGGTTTATCACAACATAATCGCTGATTTGAGATACGCCGCAGACCAGTTGTACGCGTACACCCAGTCTTATCCCGGTGAAAGGCCTCTCGGCGACAGGGATGCAGTCTATGGCGGAGACTATGCCAGATGGACAAAACTCGCCAATTCCCTCATAATGAGGGTGGCGCTCAGAGGCGGCGACGAGTTCAAGGACGATTTCATTGCGGCGTACACGGCTGCCGGAGGCTATATTGATTCCAATGCTGACAATGCCATGAGGAGTCCTGAACCTCAGATCAACCCTTACAATCTCGCGGCTTCGACCTGGGGCGACATCCGTGCGAACGCTTCGATTGTGGACTACATGACCGGCTACAATGATCCGAGGACGGCCGCTTATTTCACGAAAAGTTCTTTCATCGCAGACGGATACGTAGGAATGAGGTCGGGCAAACTTTCATTTGACAAATCCGATGTCGGAAGCTACTCGCAGCCGAATTTCGAATCTTCGTCAAAACTGCCCGTCTATGTCGCCGCAGAGACTGAATTCATTCTGGCGGAGGTCGCGCTCAGACATTCCGACTGGGGCGTGGAAGGTTCTGCGGAGTCTCATTACGCTGCCGGCATCAATCTCTCGATGGAGCAGTGGGGCGTTGCTGCCGGGGATTATGTCTCCGACGGGACAAGCGTGCCTGCCAACCATGTCGACGGCCATGTTTCAGGCTTCGGCAACTACACGAGAAAAACGTCTGTCAAGATAGCATGGTCGGCCGAGACAAGTGCTGAAAAGCATTTAGAGCAGATTATAACCCAGAAGTGGATTGCCAACTATCCTATGGGCATAGAGGCGTGGGCTGAATACAGGCGCACCGGCTATCCTGACCTCAATCCTCCGGTGGACAACAATGCCTCATATCCGCGCGGAATGCGCAGGCTTGCATATTCCTACAACGAGGATTCCTTCAACAAGGCCAACAAGGATGCCGCAGTAGCGCAGTATCTTGGAGGGGAGGACTCCCAGGCTACGGATCTGTTCTGGGCCAAGAATAACTGATAAACATTTGATTTTATGAAAGTTGATTTCTCAAAAATAATTTTTGCCGCCCTGCCCCTGTTCGTCTTTGCAGCCTGCAGCAAATGGGTGACGCCCGAGCCTGTGGATTTTGACTCATCTCTTACTGAATCCAATAAGGACGAGGCCTATTACGAGGCGTTGAGGGCGTTCAAGGCATCAGACCACAAAATCTCATTCGGCTGGTTTGACGGCTGGGACGTGGTTCCGGGCAGTGCGAGCCTCGCGTCTTCGCTCAGTTTCGTTCCTGATTCAATGGACGTCATCTCCCTGTGGAGCGGATCCGGCAACCTCACGCCGGCAAAACTTGAGGACTTGAGGTTTGTTACCGAAAAGAAAGGCACGAAAGTCCTTCTGTGTTCATTCTTCTGGAAGATAGGCGATATGTACCACAGCGCGGGGAAGGACGCCACCTTGGCGGATATCAAGGCCCATTACGGCTGGGTTGACAAGGCCGGAGAGGCCAATTTCGAGGCCATTGACAGGTGGGTCAAGGACATAGCCGATTCTCTTGACCATTACGGTTTCAGCGGAATCGACATCGACTACGAGCCGAGTGAGAATCCGGGCACAGGCAATACTGACCCGCTCATGCCGAATGCGACATATTTCTCGCATTTTATCCAGTCGATGGGAAAATATATCGGTCCTCAGTCAGGCACCGGCAAGATGTTCATCTTGGACGGCTATGTGAACACTTTCCCTAATCCTGCGGAAAACGCCAAATATTTCGACTATTTCGTGTCCCAGGCGTATACGAGATGGGGAGCGGGTGACACGAGTGCCCCTGTGCTGGACAAGAGTGAACTGCAGTCCCGTCTGAACTCGTTCTACAACCACGTGAAGGATACTTATCCTGACAAGGCAGAGTGCGCAAAGAAATTTGTCGTCACCGATAATCTTGAGGCTGTGGACGTATGTCTTGCAGGCGGATATTTCTGGAAGGACGAAATGGGAATCTGGAGCCGCGACGTGATGCCTACCCTCGTCGGCTTTGCGTACTGGACTCCTGACGACGTGCCGCGTGCGGGAGGTTTCGGAGGCTATAAGTTTAGCCATGAAAGGGGAAACACACCTCCGTGGAAATGGATACGCAGGGCCATACAGCAGGCCAATCCGAGCGCAGACAGTAAAATCGTCACCGCGGACGACTACAAGCCTGGAACAGGAAGACTTTAACGGAAAACAACAATGCAAAGTATGATAAAGAATATATTGAAGACAGGAGCATTTGCAGCCGCGGTCATGTTTGCCGCCGCCTGCGATGACTCAAAATACAATCCAGAGGAGCTCGGGCCTCACGCCTTTTTGGTAGAAAGCATGCAGTCCTCCGGGATTGCCGGCAAAACCGTTACCATCATGCTAAATGAGAAGTCCACGAGTTTCCAGCTGACGGCTGCCCTGACTGACAAAGTCGACGAGGACGTGAAATACCGCCTTGCCATTGACGAGCAGGTGTTGAAAACATATGGCGACGAGCAGGGTTCTGAATATGAGCTGCTTTCGGACGATCTTTACGATCTCGGAGGTGAAATTGTCATACCGGCCGGTTCTTATTCCGCGTCACCGGTGACCGTGACGGTGAACCAGCTGCCTGCGGACATGAAGGGCACACCTCTGGCGCTTCCTCTGAGACTGGAAAAAGTCAGCGGCAATGTGGAAGTCACAGGTAAGACATCGGCTTATGTCTGTGTAGTCGCTTCTGAATCAAGGGATGAGTTCGCCTATTTCAAGGGCGCGTCCGGGCTCAATACGGGCGCGTTCGCCCAGGCGAAGCAGTTCCCTAACTTCACGATTGAAATCCGTTTCCAGATGAGTGATTTCGGTGTCGAGGGAGCAAGCGGCAACGGCAGGAACAGGGACGTGTTCTCGAACGGCAACAAAGTGCTCTGCCGTTTTGAAGATCCTCAGACTACCAATGCTTCCGACCCTTGCCATTCGCAGATCCAGTTCCAGGCAGACGGCTTCCAGAATCCTGCTGACGGCAACCATTTCGAAACCAACAAGTGGCAGCACTTCGCGGTGACTTATGACGGGACTGACGTGACTCTTTATTACAACGGCGTCAATGCCGGTGTGGGTGCAGGCGCGAAAAGCCACACTCCGGAGAGCATAGGAGACTGCATCTTCAATAACTTCTCATTTATGGGCGGTTCGTCCGGGGATGCAGGGCACGGAACAGGTCTGCAT
>CABQAB010000216.1 GCA_902461985.1 uncultured Bacteroidales bacterium
AAGTAAAAATGCTGGAGGCGTATGCCCAATGCCAGTCCGGCACGGTGAACATGGATCTCTATGCCACAGGAAAGACCATGAAAAATGCCGGCGTCGTCAACGGCTACGACAGCACCACCGAAGCCGCTCTCGCAAAGCTTTTCGTCCTCCTTGGCGAAACACCATGCGATTTCCCTGCCGGCCAGGCGTCCATCGAGTCCCGTCTCTCAGAAAATCTCCGTGGCGAAATCAGCCGCTGAGGTTTTCTTTACAGGGTTTTGTGCACTTGTCGTTACACCAATTATCGCGGCAAATATTTTTTTCTTAGATTTTTTATTGCTAAATTGCACCGGTTTTCAGGTATCGGGGTGTGTTGCCCTTGCCTTGAAATGGTTCGGTGAAAAATACGAAAACAAACAATTAATATTATTTTATTAAAAAAAATTATGAAAAAAGTACTCGTGTTGTTGGCAGCTATCGGCGTAATGGCCTTTTCTGCTCAAGTTGCATCTGCCCAGGATCAGACAGCGGAGGCTTCGTCAACTGAAGAGGTTGCAGCCGCTCCAAAAGAAGTGACTTCCCTCGCAGAACTGACTGCGGCTCAGGAAGAAGTTCCTCTTCATCAGGCTCTCAAGACCAAATTCATCGAAGGTGGTCCTTCCTTCATGGCGGCGATTATCCTCTGCCTTATTCTCGGTCTCGCTATCGCCATTGAGCGTATTCTCTATCTTGCGTTCTCAAAGACCAACACCAAGAAACTTCTTCTTGGCATCGAAAAGGCTCTTGACGAAGGCGGAGTCGAGGCGGCTAAGGAACTTTGCCGTAACACCCGCGGTCCAGTCGCAAGCATTTTCTATCAGGGCTTCCTCCGCATGGATCAGGGTATCGAGGTGGTAGAGAAGACAGTCGTTTCCTACGGTTCAGTTCAGATGAGCCTTATGGAGAATGGATTGAGCTGGATCTCACTCTTCATCGCCATCGCCCCTTCTCTCGGATTCCTCGGAACCGTTATCGGTATGATCCAGGCATTCGACGCTATCCAGTCAGCAGGTGACATCTCCCCTAACATTGTTGCCGGTGGTATGAAAGTCGCTTTGATTACGACTGTCGGTGGTTTGATCGTAGCTATGATTCTTCAGGTGTTCTACAACTACATTCTCGCGCAGATTGAGAAACGTACCATTGAAATGGAGGATGCTTCAATCAGCCTTATAGATATCCTGGTAAAACATCAGGGAAAATAATTAAAGAACCCTAAGAGAGAATCATAATGTACGCAAAAGTAACAAAAATCATAGAGATTGTCCTCATCGTAATCGGAGTCGCATTGGCTGTCTTCGGATTTGCCTACGGTTTCGAGACCGCTGACGGTCTTGCGACGGACGTCCTCTTTTACTGTGCGTATGCCCTTGCAGCAATTGCAATCCTCGGAGTAGTCGGACTCGGTCTATACTTTTCAATAAAGCAGAATCCAAAGGTTCTGATCAAGTTGGGCGTAGGTCTGGTCGCCGCTGCTGCCATTATCGGCATCGCATACCTTCTTGCTCCTGGTACGGAGGCTGTCGGCACGCTCGTGCAGTCAACTCCTCAGGAACTCAAGTTCACTGATACAATCCTCAACATTACATATTTCTTCTGCGGTGGGGCAGTCCTTGCCATTATCGTGGGAGCTATTGTAAACGCTGTACGCAAATAATCCGCAACTATGGCAAACAAAAAGACACCAGAAATCAATTCCAGTTCTACGGCGGACATAGCGTTCCTGTTGCTTTGTTACTTCCTCATGACGACTACGATGAATCAGGACTCAGGTCTTCAGCGTCGTCTCCCGCCTATGCCTGCAGATGACCAGCAGGTCCAGAATCAGGAGATCAACCGTCGTAACATCATCGAGGTGAAGATAAATTCAGCGGACAGGCTTTTCGCCGGGAATGAACCGATGGATGTCAGCCAGTTGAAAGATAAAATCAAGGAGTTCCTTACAAACCCTGCAGACGATCCTAAACTTCCGGAAAGGAAAGTGAAGGAGATTGAGGGTTTCGGTTCGTATCCTGTTTCTGAGGGCGTGATTTCCCTCCAGAATGACCGTGGTACCAGCTATCAGGCTTATATCGCTGTCCAGAACGAACTTGTAAGGGCTATCAATGAAATCCGTGACGATTTCTCAAGGGCTAATTACGGCAGGCCATATGCTTCTCTTACGGAAGAGCAGCAGAAGATTGTCCGTGAGGCTGTTCCTCAGAAGATTTCGGAAGCGGAACCAAAGGATGTTTCAAAGAAAAGGTAGGAGGAATAGAATATGTCAAAATTCAGAAAAGACGGTAAGAAATCGACTCCGATGGCAAGTACGTCATCAACGTCGGATATCGTGTTCATGTTCCTGTTCTTCTTCATGGTGACCACCAACCTCCGCAAGACGGAGAACAAGGTCATCGTGAAACTTCCGGAGGCGACTGAAGTTGCAAAGCTTGAGAGAAAGGACCTTGCGTCCTATATCAACATCGGTACTCCGACAAGGCATCTTCAGGCTCAGTTCGGTACGGACTCCAGAATCCAGCTGAACGACTCTTTCAAGACTGTGGATGACATCAGGGACTTTATTGCATCTGAGCGTGAGTCCAAGAGCGAGGCAGACAGATCATTCATGACTGTTTCAATCAGGGCTGACGAAAGCACCAATATGGGTATTGTGACGGACGTTAAGCAGGAACTGAGAAGATGTTCCGCACTTAAGATCATGTACGCAGCCCGTAAAGGCGAGAAATAGATTTTACGAAATTATGGAGGTTGGGATGTCCTTGATTTGCTTGGACATCCCTTCCTTTTTAAGAATTAACTCTCGAACCAATATGAACAAAAGACTTTACGGCGTCATGACTTTTGTCATTCTCGCTTTCGCATCGGCTTTTTTCACGGCCTGCGACAGTAAGGAGACTGATACTCCCAAATATGTATTTTTCTTTATAGGAGACGGTATGGGTGTGCCTCATGTGGCCGCCACGGATTCCTATCTCGCGTACAAGGATGGCAAATTCGGAGGCAGCTACCTTGGTTTTACCTCTTTCCCTGTTACGGGACTCACTCGCACTTGGTGTGCGAACAGCGGAGTCACTGATTCGGCGGCAGCCGGCACTGCTCTCGCCTGTGGTGAAAAGACTGACAAGAGTATGCTCGGAATGGCTCCGGACAGTACTGATCTCGTGTCGATTGCATATAAGCTCAAGGAGAGGGGCTATCAGATTGGAATCATGTCAGACGGTCCAATGAATCATGCGACGCCTGCGGCGTATTATGCTCATGTGCCTTACAGGTCCCTTTATTATGAAATCGCCACACAGTCCGCAGGCTGTGGATTCGATTTTCTCGGGGGTTCCGAAATTATCGACAGATACGGCAAGGACGGCAAGAAGCAGGACGTGGTCGAGATTATGGAAGCTGACGGCAACTGCGACGTGTGCTTCGGCCTGACCGAACTTTCCGCTTCCACTGCAGCCACGAAGGTGCTCCTGCCTCCCACTGTCACGGCTACCGCTGATTTTGCAGACAAGGACGCAAACAAGGATTATGACCTTGAGAACGAGAATTATGTCATTGCCGACTATCTTAAGGCTTTCCTTTCAACTGCTGACACAGGCAAGCCTTTCTTCGTGATGGCTGAGCAGGGATATGTGGACTGGTCTTCACATGGCAACAACATTGTCAAGGTTATTGAAAATGTCCGCCAGCTTGATGATGCAGTGCGTGTTGCTTATGAATTTTACCTCCAGCATCCTGAAGAGACACTGATTGTAGTCACAGCTGACCATGAGACGGGCGGACTGACTTTCGGGATGAAACACTACGAGACTGTGTGGAATGCTCTTGATGAGGCGAAGGAAAAATACGGAGAGGAGATTCCGGAAGACAAACTCAAGGAAGTTGATGCAGCAGCGCATGTGAACTGGAGCACCGGCGACCACACCGGCTGCCCTGTAGCGGTCT
>CABQAB010000217.1 GCA_902461985.1 uncultured Bacteroidales bacterium
CTTGTGTCCGCTTCTCTCGAAGCGGGCCGTCTGTCAGGACTTTCCGTGTATTCCGAAAAAGGCGGGCATCTGCGCCTGAAGCATCCTCTGACAGGAGAAATTGTGGAGCGTGACATGAAGCCCGGGGAGCGCATGGAGCTGTCACACTGAGGACCTATTCCATGTCAGGCAGCCACTCGGGACTGAGGCGGGTAAAGATGATTTCAAAACCGCTGTCCCAGTTGCCTACTTCGGTGAGCAGACCGATAGAGCCGTCCTGCAGGCAGGTGAGGGACGAATAGCCGGCGTCGCAGTTCCAGACACATTTCGTAATATTTTGAAACTAACCAATTAAAATGGGAGTAATCGCTATAATGCGGAGAACATTGGAAACTTTGAATTAGGAACTGTCTGAATCTAAACAGTTCCTAATTCAAAGGGACTCCGGAGGAGGTAACGCACGGGATGGTCATGAGCTGGTACATCAGGCAGAGGGCAAGACGACGCTGACCCTTGTCGTTGGGATGAAGACGGTCTGTCTCTGAGGCAAAATATCCGAGCTGCTCGTCTATCATCGGATAAAGGCCGCTCAGGGCATACAGGTCGACCACAGGGACGGACCAGATGCTGCCGGCCTTTATGATAGCATCCACGTAGGCATCCAGATATTCTCCGCAGCCGTTCTGGAAATCTTCCGTAGGCTGGACATTCCTGTCACCAAAAGTCGCATGGCTTCTGTGGATTGGGGTCAGGAGTACAATCTGCTTGTCAGGATACATCTTCTTAAGTCCGTCCAGAGCCTTGTTTATGCGTCCGCAGAATGTTGAAGTGCTCATTACAGGGACTCTTCTTGTACGTATTACCATTGTCCCGTTGACATTGACCTGGGCCTGTTCTTCCGTAAACCATTCTCCAATCTGCACACCTGAATTGAAGTCGTTTGTGCCCATGAATATCATTATGGCATCCACGTCGTTGCCATGTTCTGACTTCAGCTTGTTGGCCTGGTTCAGGACATCGTCCCATTGCCGTCCGCTTTTGCCGTAGACATAGGAAGTAGTTCCGAGCCACCTTTCAAGGAAACCGTAGTATTTTACGGTACTGGCATCATTGCCTGGATCTGTGATCGAATCGCCAATATAGGCCACACGCCCTCCGTTCCATGGATGTTCCATAATAAGAGAGGATGCACCATTACTTTCGTATGTGCAGGCATCCTTGCTGCATGAGGCCAGACAGACTGCCGCAAGGATTGCTGCCATCCTGAAAATCTTTGTATTCATAAGATATTATGTTTATTAAATGATTGTTACTGTTCTATAAGTCTGAAGATGGCTGAGTGCGTGTCGGCGGAACTGCTGCCGATGAACACCTCAAATTCTCCGGGATCGCAGGCGTATGACCCGTCTGAAAGGATGTATTCCAGTTCCGAGGATGTTATCCTGAATGAAACGTCTTGGCTTTCACCCTTTTTCAGGCTGATTTTACTGAATCCCTTCAGTTCTTTCACCGGGCGTGTTATACGTGCCACTTTGTCCTGTATATAAAGCTGTACGGTCTCTTTTCCGTCATAGTTCCCGGTGTTGGTGACTTTGACTGTGGCTGTTATGCTGCCGTCTGTTGTCATGCTGTCATTGTCAAGCTGTACATCCCCGTATTCAAAACTTGTATAGCTCAGCCCGTAGCCGAACGGGTAGAGCGGCTCGTTAGGAATGTCGCGGTATTGCGTCCCGAGACGTTTTTTCCAGTCATCGTTGGGATGGTAAGGGGTTCCGGTGCTGCGGTGGTTGTAGTATACAGGAATCTGTCCTTCATTGCGCGGGTATGACATTACTGTCTTGCCCGAAGGATTGTAGTGCCCGAACAGTACGTCAGCAATGGCATTGCCGGCCTCTACACCGAGAAACCATGTTTCTACAATTGTCGGTACATTCTCCTTTTCCCATTCGAGTGTCAGCGGGCGTCCGTTGCTGAGCAGGAGGACTACCGGCTTTCCTGTCGAGAGCAGTTCTTTCAGCAGTTCCTGCTGTACTCCGGGAAGCCCGATTCTGGAAAAGCTGCGCCTTTCTCCGCTCATCGAGAAGCTTTCGCCGAGGCAGGCGACTACGACATCCGACTGGCGTGCAGCACGTAGCGCTTCTCCGAAGCCTTTCCTGTCATTACCTTCCACATCACATCCGTGAGCATAGTTTATCTTAACGTCTGGTGCCACGTTGCTGATGCCCTGTCTTATTGTGACTGCATCTGCGGCTTCGCCGAAGGCATGCCATGCTCCAAGCATGTCCGCCTGGCTGTCAGCCAATGGACCGACTAAGGCTATGGAACGCACTTTGTCAGACAGCGGAAGCACGGCCTTCCGGTTTTCCAGCAGCACTATGGACTCGCGTGCAATCCGCCTTGCAAGCTCCCTGTGCTCACTGCATAGAATTACATTCTTCTCGCGTTCCTCATTGCAGTAGCGGTACGGGTCATCGAAAAGTCCGAGGTCTGCTTTAAGACGCAGTATGCGCCTTACCGCCTTGTCTATATCCTTTTCTGAAACAGTCCCTTCCCTGACAGCCTCTTCGAGATAAGGGAAATAGCAGTTCCCCTCCATATCAAGGTCGCAGCCGCTCTGCAGGGCAAGTACTGCCGCTGCTTTCTTGTCTTCAGCTACACCGTGGAAAGTAAGGTGGAGCACGGATGCCCAGTCGGATGTCGTCACTCCTTCAAATCCCCATTCATCCCTGAGGATGCCTTCAACAAGTTTCCTGTTGCCGTTGGAAGGAATTCCTGCCACATCGTTGAAAGAGTGCATTACAGTACGTACTCCTGCATCTACTGCGGCCTTGAACGGCGGCAGGTAAAGTTCGCGGAGACGCTGGTCGGAGGCATCAACGGTGTTGTATTCGCGTCCTGCTTCTACAGCTCCGTAAGCCACAAAGTGCTTCGCACATGCAGCCACTGTATTAGTATCGGCAAGGTCCTCTCCCTGAAAGCCGCGGACACGCTCCTGTGTGAATATAGAGACAAGCAGGGGATCTTCGCTGCAGCCTTCCATTACCCGTCCCCAGCGCGGGTCACGGGAAACATCTGCCATCGGGGCAAAGTCCCATTGTATTCCTGCAGCTGTGGCCTCTGTCGCGCTCATACGTGCAGATGCCTTTATCAGTGAGGGGTTCCATGTGCAGTTTTCCGCCAATGGTATAGGGGTTATGGTCCTGTAGCCGTGTATGACGTCAAGGGCGAAGATGAGCGGAATGCCTAAGCGTGTCTCCTCCACAGCGATGCGCTGCAGTTCACGGGTCTCGGCCGCACCGACAACGTTGAGGACCACTCCGACTTCACCACGGCGGACACGCTCCGCAAGAGGTGAGGTCTGTACAAGAGTCCCGGTCGGCCTTTCGTGTCCGGAAAGCTGGTTCATCTGAGCGATTTTGTCTGTCAGTGTCATGCGGGACATTATCTCGTCAATACGGCGGTCTGTTGCGTCCCGGTCTGATATGCATCCCACGCAGCACAGCATGACGATGAGATAAAGGAATTTATTCATATTCTTTATATTACAGATGCGTAAAAAATTATCAGTTCTTACATCATGATTCTTACCACAGTCTTGCTTGATACGGATGTCTCCGGCAGTATGACCGTGGTGCTCCTGCCGTCCTGTACTGTCTCAAGCTTCTGTCCGTCCATTTCGGCAGATGCATCTTTGACTCCCTCCAGTACAATGGACAGTGCACGTGTCTGAAGTGCGTTGCCGTATGTCCCCTGACGCGGGTTCACGACCACTGTCATCGTCCTGCCCTTGACGGTCTTTTCGATAAGTGTGGTTGCGTACTCGTCAGTATATGCCTGGCTCACTCCATCGTCCTCATAGTGCAGGTATGAAGCCTTTGCCGAACCCGGTACGATGAGCAGACGTAGCCTGTTGTCCTGCTGCTGAAGGTTCTGTATGCCCTCTCCGGCGAGCGGGATTATCGCTCCAGCCCTCACATA
>CABQAB010000218.1 GCA_902461985.1 uncultured Bacteroidales bacterium
GTGGTCGGAGGCATAGTCATAGAACCCACGGCAGGCGGCTACTGCGGAGCTCGCCTTGATGTGGAGCCTGCCCTTGCTTGCCTCCGTGGAAAAATATTCCCCTTCCTCAAGGGGAGCTGTCACTTCGATCACGACATTCCGTACCTTGTGGCCCAAAGTCCTTTCAATGGATTCGAGTGCAGCCTTGGATGCTTTTTTGTCTGTGGAATTGCCGGCTCCGGAAGCATTGGGTGCGATTGCGAACGCCAAAGCCAAAGCCAAAGCCAAAGCCGATGCAATGAGATGCTTCGCTTTAATCATAGTTCTCTTGTGTTTTCAATCTGTGGTTTTACAACTTTTTCAGAAAGTTAGCCTTTCGGCCCTGCCCTTGCAAGGTCGTGGAATCGATTTGGACAAGAGTTTTTTGATTAAATCCTTATGTTTCAGTGTTATGTACTTAAGACTTGGGGCTGAAAAAGTAAATGATTTGGACTGTGGGCAATCTCAGATTGACTGTATTTTCATCAGGTCCTCTTCGAATGTTTGTGGGGAGAGAGCATTGAGCCTCATCTTGGAGCGGTAGTTGTAGATGGTGGAACGCGAGTAGCGCAGCAGAAGGGCGATTTTCTCTGAGGAGTTGATCCCCAGGCGTATCAACGCGAATGTGCGCAGTTCCTGTGTAAGCGTGCCGTGAGGGGGCATAGCCACTTTCGCGGAGTCCTTCAGAAGTTTGTTGAACTCATTGATGAAGTCCGGGAAGAGGGAGAGAAAATTGCGGTCGAAGACACTGTAGAACGAGGCCCATTCCCTCTCGGTTGAGGAGTTCGATTTCAGTTCCTTGACTATGCGGTTCATATTTCCTGCGAGGGCCTCCTTCTTCAGATTCTTGCGGTACTGCTCGAAGCTCTCTATGCGCGCGATGCACTCCAGCATCAGTCCGGTCACATAGCTGTCTTTGATGTTGCTGGCCTCCCTGACCTTGGCAGTGGCCTCTTCCTGCAGCTTTTTTGCGGTGTTCAGATCTCTGCTTATGATTTCATATTTCTTTTTCTCCCGTCTTTCGTGGATGATTGCCGCCACCAGTGCGGCTGCGAAGACACATACCGTCACCAGACATATCAGAATGATGTTCTGCGTGGTCTTCTTCTGTTCCATGTAGGCATCGTGGACAATGCTCCTGATGGGCATAATCTCGTCTATCTTGATTCTCGCCTTGCAGAATGTGGCGTCTTCAAGGGCCTTGCTCAGATATGTGTATGCCCTGTTTATATCCCCTTCCCTGTACAGTTCCAGTCCCAATGTCCTCAGGGCCACATATTCCTTCTTGCCGTTCAGCAGATCCGACATTGCGGACACAATCAGGCAGTATTTGCTCTCTTCCTTGAGCCACATTCTCGAATATATTTCCGACATAGTGAGGGCTATCGGACCCATTGCTGCGGATTCGATGGGTGTCCGGGCAAAAACTGGCCTGAGTATATCCAGGGCGGCCGAATAGTCTCCGAGCTCCATCTTCTTTTCGCTCAGGGCTATCTCGTCTTCCGGTGTTATGTCAAGTTTCAGAGACTTGTATTCTTCTAACTTATTACGGTATATCTCCGAAGATTCGGGATCTATGCTGTTGGTGAGCAGGGATTCATATATGAAGATATAGAAGGAACATGCGTTCTGGAGTTCCTCCGGGGATGCGGTGGTCCGGTCGATGCGGTCGAGCATGTCGAGGGCCTCGCTGTACATTCCGGCAGTGGTAAACTGCTTTCCGAGCATTATCCTCGCATCTGTCACGCGGCTGCGGTTTTCAGCGGAATGGCCGTTTCCGTACAGTATTTCCGCAGTTTTCAATGCCTTGCGGGAATAGATCATGGCCGAGTCTGTCTGATAACGGTCATATATACGGCTGATGCGGCTGTAGGCCTCGTACATCCCGGCACTATTTCCGTCATCGTTCATTTTTTGTGCATTGTGCAGCATAAGTGTGCATGAATCCAGGCTATCCAGCCTTTTCTGTTCATACACCCTTGAGTTTCTGACCGCATGGTCGAGGTCGGAAATTGTAGGATATGCGTTCTTATGGCCTTTTACCGGATTGGGGGGGGCAATAACAGTCAGGGCTACCCCTATCATGTATGCTGAAATATTCGCAGTCATGAATACAAATTTAAGAAATTGTTCGGACTGAACAAAAAATCACTATATTTGTCTCACTTTGTGAGCCTATATAGGATGCGGCTCGGCAAAATCAAAACTTGTTTTGCTTCTGCTCTCGCCTTTCACTATATTTGAACCCAAATTTGTTTTGGATGAATATGAATCCGTTTAAAAGACTATTCGCGAAAAAGACCCAGTTTCTGCCCCTGTTCAACAGGCAGGCGGAATATATCAAGGCGGCTGCCGCGGTTCTGGTGAGGATGATGCAGACGACCGACAAGGACGAGTGGTTCAACTGTGAAAACAAGATCAAGGGATATGAGGTGCAGGCCGATGATTTGCTTACCCTCATCTATGAAGAGTTGAACGGCGGCCTGATGCTGCCTATAAGCCGCGCGGACCTCCAGACCATAGCCATGGCTACCGACGACTTCATGGACAAGATCAATTCGGCTGCAAAATCCATTCTGCTGTATTTCCCGAAGAGGATAGACTCCCACATAGAAGATCTGGCATCATATATCATGTCGAGCGCAGATGCCCTCGGGGAGATGACCATGAATATGGGTGATTTCCGTCACAATCTTGAGAGAATAAGTGTCCAGTGTGACCGTATTACCGAACTGGAGCATGCTGCGGATGAGGCTTACGAAGAATATGTAGGCTATATTTTCCAGAACGAGAGCGACCCTATCGAGCTTATGAAATACAAGAACATAGCCGAGGTTCTGGAGGAGACTTCGGACACTGCCAAGAGGATTTCCGATACGGTGCGTATGGTGGTGCTCAAACATCTGGAAAAATGATGAACTCAAGTTTCGCATTTGCGAAACACCGCTTAGGGAGGGCCTCCGGCCCGACAAAGTCCCGCCCCGAGGGAGGGATTTAGGGTGGGGTAACGTGGAGATAAAAAAGTGCGTTGGAAAAGTTTCGCAAGTCTTTCCAATGACCTTTAAATCAAATAATCAAGACTTGCGAAACTTGAATGATGAAGCGAATAGCCGCCCTGACGATGGCCCGCAACGATGATTTCTACCTGAGCAAATGGGTGGAATATTATGGTGCGCAGCTCGGAAAGGACAATCTGTATGTGTTTCTCGACGGCAAGGACCAGAAAGCGGGCGCTTTCTGCGAGGGGACGAATGTCGAGGCGGTCGAGAAGATAGGAGGGAACGTGGTGGCCTCGGACAAGGCGAGAATCAGGTTTCTGTCGGATGCGGCCGCCCGGCTTTTCAAGAATTATGATATTGTCATAGGTACGGATGCCGATGAATATCTGGTCGTGGATCCGGCATTGGGGATGTCTTTGGCGGAATTCCTGTCAAATGCGGATATTCACGACAGCCTTTCGGGATTGGGAGTTGATGTGGGGCAGTTTTTGGGACGCGACGGGGATGAGCGTGCTGCCGAAACCGATATTGACGGCAGCAGACCGTTCCTTTCGCAGCGTTCATACGGGCTTTTGGGCACCCGCTACACGAAAGCCTCCGTTCTTGCCCGTCCGCTGGCCTGGGGCTGCGGATTCCACAGGGTCAAGCGGCACAACTTCCATATCGCCCCCGGACTTTTCCTTTTCCATTGCGGCTATTTCGACATGGCTCGTATTCGCGCACGTTTCGCGGACAAGGACCGGCTGGCGTCCGGCTGGCAGAAGCATCTCGAAAAACGCTCCGGCACCATCCGCTCCGTTACGGACCTGCCAGCGAGAGACTGGGACCGCTGGACGCGCCTTGCAAGGCTTGTCCAGACCGTTGTCCGCCCTCCATACGCGTGGAACAAGCCTGCCATGTTCAATCTGAAAATCGTGTCGGCTTTCCACGAGAATGTCG
>CABQAB010000219.1 GCA_902461985.1 uncultured Bacteroidales bacterium
GGTGTATCCCGGATTTATGGACACACCTTCAGCCCCGGGAAAAGCTGTGGTGTTCTTCGGCAATCAGGGGAGTGAGGACATCTCCCAGCACGGGAACAGCAGCAAGGATCACCTTGCACTTCAGGATGTGTTGTTCGGCTGCGTCAAGGGAACTCTGGAGCCTGTCGTATCTATGAATCATCTCGGAGCCCTTCAGCAGATAAGCATCACTAACAATCATACGGAACCAATCATAGTCCAGTCAGTTTCAATGAAAGCGGAAAATGCCGTTCTTTCCGGCAAGTTTGCTCTGGATATGACTTCCGACACGCCGTTTGCGACTGCACAGGTTCTGGATTCCAGCAACGAATATACTCTTAAAGTGACTGACGCGGAAGCCATCCAGCCCGGAGCTTCTGCCATATTCTATTTTGTAACGGCTCCATTTTCGATGACAAGCGGAGACATCATCATATCCGTCATTGCAGATAAAGGAGAATGTTCAAAGACAATGACGGTTTCTTCGAATCTCGAATTCAAGGCAGGGTACAGATATAACGCAAATTTCAATTTCAGCCTTGCTGCAGCTGAAATTCTTCCCGGACGCACTCTTGACGACATCCGCAAAGCTGACGTATGGCACTACAATGAATACAGAGGAGGAAAGAACGGTGACGATTACCCTCATTTCGACTGGTCGTCCGACTATATGGGGACGTTCACTTCCTGGTACGGCTGGTGGGAAGAGCAGAACGAAGGCACTACGCTCCAGATACGCAACAGTGAAGACCAGGGGCATTGGTCAAATCCGGCAGACCTTGTGAATTTTGACTCCTACCTTCTGGGAATAAAGGATATTACAGATGACAACAAGATACTCAGCATCAAGCTGCGCACGCACGGGGCCGATGCAACGAGTCCTGCAAAATGGGGCGTCCAGGTCATTGATCTTACTGAGCAGAACCCTCAGGCACAGCTCGTAGGCGGTATCCGCTCCTATGGCAGCGACAGTTATTCAAACCCTGACGAGTCCTTTGACCTGTCTGCGTATGTCGGAAAGAAAGTAGCAGTTGCAATCGGCATTTTCCGTGCGGAGACAGGGAACTATTGGAAACAAGTGGTACTCCGCAGGCTTGCTTTCGGACCGAGAGCCCTGACGACGTCAGATGAGTGGTCGTATCTGCCAGGTACGCCGGTAAGCGGCCTGGATGACGGTTACAAAATGACGCAGGAAATCGTACGCTCGACTATGCCTGTGACAGAATTAAATTCTTTCACCGGAGTCTCGTCCGTGCAGGCTTCAAGCAGCAATTACCGAGATGCCTACAAGACATGGAGACCGGACGGACATTTCGCCGCATGGTGGTCCTGCATGCCTGTCAAGAAAGATTCCGAGCCGTTTGCCGGTGAGGGCTATGTAATCAAGACCAGAGGAGCCGGAACAACTGTCAGCACCACCGCTCCGGAGGCATATTTCTACGCCAAATTCGCCATTTATGAAAAACATAATACATTGGAGCTGAACTGCCGCACCTTCAGCAGTACGAATCCTACTTATTTCAAACTCACCGTTATAACGGAGGATTGTGCGACCGTAAAGGCTATAGTTCCTTCTGTCTCCGGCGCCGTCTCGGCAGAACAGGCCGACAACGGATGCATGAAACTCAAGCATGAGAATGGTTCGGCAAGTTCCCCTGACGACTATGCACACTTCACATACGACCTGTCCGAATTCAACGGAACCAATGTGGTCGTAGCATTAGGCGTCTTCAAGGGCGAGGACAACGGCGATGAGAACAAACTTTCCATCCATAGTATCAACATAAGATAATAGAATATGTCTGAAAACAAAACATTCATCCACCTCATTGTGTTGCTCATCCTGCTCTGCAGCACTGCCTGTTCCGGAAAAGTGCCCCAGAATCCTTCAGCGGAGCCGGATCAGCCTCAAGGCCATGACCTTTCCCTTGCAGTCAAGGATGCCGGGAGGGCCATATACCTGTTCAACAGTGCGTACGGTCATTGGTTCAACTCTGACGGCACTGTGATGTCAAGATATTACAACCCTTTCACTGGCAAGAAGTCAGATGAAAAGGCAAGTGTCTGGATGTACACGTCCGCAATCGAAGCGGTCAATGCAATTCTGAAGTCCATGGTTGTCATAAAGGAAGCCGGAGATTCCGGGCTGTATGACAAGAACTGGACGAAAATGACATCTGTCCTCTCGTCTCTTGTCGACAATCTCGAATATTATGCAGGAACGTATGAACTGACTTCGTACACTCAGACTAAGGAATGGACGGTCTATGCAGTGAACCGTTCGTCATCAAAAGGCGGAGCCAATGTCACCGGCAGGGAGAATGTCTATGACGACCAGCAATGGCTGATTCGGGAACTGCTTGAATCCTGGCATATTACCGGGGAAAGCAGATACCTTGAAAAAGCGGAATACCTTGCTTCCTATGTGATAGACGGCTGGGACTGCACGCTTGATGAAAACGGGAACGAACATGGCGGAATCGTCTGGGGTCCCGGATATTACACGAAACATTCATGCAGCAACGGCCCGTTCGTGAGCCCGCTCGTCTGGCTGTCGGAAATCTATTCCGGGAAACCGGACACGGTGGAATACAGATTCATAGACAAGGACAAAAAGCGTCTGGTCGCTGAAATGAAAAAGGATGAGTATTACCTGATGTATGCAAGGAAGGTGTATGAATTCCAGAAAAATCATCTTTTCAACAAGTCTTACGGTGTTTATTGGGATATGCTGGGTGCCAAGGGTGCGAACGGTGATAATATTGCCTATGAAACCGTTGACGGAGTACGGTACAGAGCACACAATCAGGAAGAAAGTCCAGTAGGCGCGGCTTATTCCTACAACTGCGGGACAATGCTTTCAGGTGCCGCAGACTTGTACAGGGCTACTGGCGAGGACAGTTATCTTGCAGATATGCGCAGTCTTTCAACCTCTTCTTTTCAGTATTTCGCAAAGAAATCCTCTTCCAGGCCAGAACTGTATGAATATGCCGTGGACGGTTTCAACAACTGGTTCAACGGTGTGCTCATGCGAGGCTGGGTGGATGTCTCCGAACACTATGGCAATGTAAGCCTTAATGTCGGTACCTTCCAGAAGAACCTCGACTATGCTTATCTTAACTATCTTAAGGATGGTGTGCTTCCGACAAGTCTGATATACGGCTGGAGCAAGGATGAAAGCAATAACAATGTCGAGGGCATGTTCGCTTTCACTTTCGCTGCCGAATATGCTGTTCTGTCCGGATATTATGCCAAAAACTGATTGTCATCATTATGAAAAAGTTATATTCAACATTAGTATTCTTATGTGTCCTGTCTTCTATACTTTTGGCACAGAATAATGTTCAAGTCAGAGGTACGGTGAGAGACGGGAGCGGAGAACCTGTCATAGGGGCGAGTGTGCAGGTTAAGGGCACCACCTCCGGTGCCGTGACCGATATAGACGGCAGGTATCACATTGAAGTAAAGGAAGACGCCGTGCTGGAGTTTTCCTGCTTAGGTTTCGCCTCTTCTGTCGAGAAGGTCGGCGGACGGTCTGTCATTGACATTATCCTCAAGCAGGACAATACTTTTCTTGAGACTGTAGTCGTAGTCGGGTACGGAACGCAGAAGCGAGGTTCACTTACCGGTTCGGTTGCCGGTATTGATGCCGGTTCTCTCGTTGTAACCAAGAACGAGAACCCTCAGAATATGCTTACCGGAAAAGTTGCAGGCGTGAGGGTGTGGCAGAAAAGTGCCGAACCTGGCACTTACAATAATGCCCTTGATGTCAGAGGTCTCGGCTCACCACTCGTCGTAATTGACGGTGTACCGAGAGAAATGTCTGATTTCCAGCGTCTTAATGCCTCCGATATAGAAAATGTATCCGTACTGAAGGATGCTTCGGCCGCCATCTATGGAGTCAGGGGAGGTAACGGTGTCATCCTCGTAACT
>CABQAB010000220.1 GCA_902461985.1 uncultured Bacteroidales bacterium
TTGTTTTATTCACGGCCAGGGCCGCGTAACTTATTGAATTTTTAACGAACTATAGGTTTTATGCTTGTGCCTTTATTCTTTTTTGAAGAATTGCTGCATACTCCCACTCCTAAACTGAATGCAGGAGTGTAGTAGAGTTTGTCGGATATGATTGCAAGATGGTAACTTACCCCGGGCATTACCATGAAACTGTTGGCCGTGGCTGTATTTTTGTCCTTATCAGCGTTGTTCCCGCTGTCTTTATATCCATAGATTTCTGCGGCGAGAGCACAATTATATTTCAGGGACACATTGATTTCAAAGTTTTCTGTTATGAAATAACCGAATTTAGGGGCTATTCCTATATTGAAGATATTGGAGGTTTCACTTTCTTTTTCCCAGTCGTTCTGTTCTGCATATTTGGATATGCCTCCGGTTGAATTGAGTCCCAGATTAACGATGCCGGCTACGTACATGTCGCCTTTGTGCTGGGCAAAAACTGAAACTGCGGCGAAGAGTATGGCCGCGATTGATGTGATGACTTTTTTCATAATATTGTTTGTTGCTGTTGAATCCGTTTGGTATGATGCCGTAAAAACGGCCCAAAGTTGGGCATAGATTTGAATAATATGCCGGTGGGGTGTCGCCGATGTGTTTGCATGAAAACAAAATGGCGACAGTCCCGCTTGAAAGTGTGGCCCGGCAAGAAGTACGGGCACTCCGCAGGAATGGCAGCCGGCGGTTTCAGGCTCTCTTCCTGTTTCACAGACTGTCACTGAAGAGGCTGAAAAAGTCGTAGTCAAGGATTCGGGATATGCGGAGCAGGACGTCCGTGTCGATGGAGCGCTTGCGGAAGATTTTGTAGACATTAGTGCGGCTGCATGGCAGTTGTTCTGCGAGCCATGTCACCGTGAGTCCCTTTTCTGAAACCTGTTGCCGGATTAGACTGCCTATGTGCATGGTAGACAATGTTGTGTGCCTTGAAATCCCGGGAAAGGCAATTTTAACCATATAAACGGACACATACGAAAAGCGTGGGATTCCTGTTGCGCCCGTCCCGACTTTCAGGCTCTCGCAAAGCCCAACCTATAGGACAGGCAACGCCAGTCAGCCCACGCCGGTATGACAGCCCACGGCACGGTATACTGCCATGGTGAAACATCACACCACGCGGACGCTTGGTTGCCGCCAACTTCTACAGGTTTTTGAATTTGCGAGATTCGAAAGTCAGAAGCCGACGCATAAAACGTCTTCGAATATGTCTCCCTGCCATCCCCTGAAAGGGACAGCCTGGCAACCGCAAAGTTAATCAAAAAATCCGGACCGCTTGAGGCCCGGATTCTTTGATTCAGTTTCAGAATATCTTGTCAGGGAAGATTCAGTCCAATTTGCCGGCGAGAGACTCGGCGAGTGAAAGGAAGGCGAGGGCTTCCGGACCGCTGCCGAGAGCGGCAGGTGTGCCTGAGTCTCCGTCTTCGCGTATGCTCTGGACAATCGGAATCTGGCCGAGCAGGTCCAGACCGTATTTGTCAGCCATCTGTCTGCCTCCGTCCTTGCCGAAGATGTAGTAGCGGTTTTCCGGGAGTTCGGCCGGCGTGAACCATGACATATTCTCCACAAGTCCGAAAATAGGCTTTTTGATGCTCTCGTTGCGGAACATGTTCACCCCTTTCTCGACATCTGCAAGAGCGACTGCCTGAGGAGTGCTGACTATGACAGCTCCTGACATAGGGATATCGTGCACGAGACTGATGTGGATGTCGCCCGTTCCTGGAGGCATATCTATAAGCAGGAAGTCCAGTTCTCCCCAGCGCACCTGCAGAATCATCTGTTTGAGTGCGTTGCAAGCCATAGGACCGCGCCAGATAAGAGCCTGGTCCGGACGTGCGAAATAACCTATGGACATCCATTTTACGCCGTATTTCTCAATCGGCATGATTATATCCTTAGGGTCCTCACCCGCTTCTGCAGCAGGAATCTGGAATGACTGGGGCACTTCGTTTTCAGTATCCGTCATCTTCGGAACGGAAGGTCCGTAGACATCGGCATCCGCCAGGCCGACACGATAGCCGAGGCGGGCGAGTGCTACCGCAAGATTTACTGCCACGGTCGATTTGCCGACGCCGCCTTTGCCGGAAGCAATGCCGATTATATGCCTGACAGACTCGATTTCCTCGAATCCCAAGTCCAGTCCGGGCTTTTTCTTCGGTTTCGGCTCGGCCCTCACGATTGTCCTGACCTCGACCTCCGTGCCTTGCGGAGCGTGGCGTATGACTGCGGCGCGGGTGCTGCCGATCAGGTATTCTGCCAGTGGGTCGCGATGTTTGCTGAAAGCGAGGGTGACCACGATTCTCTGGTTTCCGTCCTCTTCGGTCTCGATGGCAATGTCGTCCACCATGCCTAATTCGACCACGGATTTATCGTTTTTGGCCGGGTGGGTGGCTTCTGTCAGGAAGCGTCTGATATCATCTGATGTAACCATAGATAATTAAGAATCTGTTTAAATTATTCTTCTGAATATTTGTAGTATCATAATTAAAAAAACAACCAGTCTCAGTGGAGCCGGTGACGCCCGGGATACTCACAGTCCCATTTTCTCTTTCATCTTCCTCAGCAGGTCGAAAGCCTGCAGAGGTGTTATGCCGTTTATGTCCACAGAGTCCAGATCTTCTTTCAGCGAGGCTAAAAGAGGGTCTTCCAGCTGGAAGAAGCTCAGCTGCAGGGAACCGTCGCCCTCCATGTGCCCTTCCTTGACATTGTGAGGGCGGATTTGCTTGGCTACGTTCACCTTGCCTATGCCGGCATTGCCTTCCGCGTTCTCCAAGGCTGCGAGTGTCTTTTCCGCCGATTCGATGACCTGGGCCGGCATTCCGGCCATCCTTGCCACGTGCAGGCCGAAACTGTGTGCCACTCCTCCCGGAACCAACTTGCGCAGGAAAATCACCTGTTTCCCGACTTCCTTGACCGAAACATGGAAGTTCTTCACCCTCTTGAAGCTGTTTTCCATGTCGTTCAGTTCGTGGTAGTGGGTGGCGAAGAGGGTTTTCGCCCCTTTCCCGTATTCGTGGATATACTCCACTATCGCGCGGGCTATGGACATTCCGTCATAGGTGGAAGTCCCCCTGCCTATCTCGTCCAAGAGTACGAGCGAACGGGCGGTTATATTATGCAGAATCATCGAGGTCTCGATCATTTCCACCATAAAAGTGGATTCGCCTCTGGAGATATTGTCCGAGGCCCCGACCCTTGTGAAAATCTTGTCGAAACGTCCCATCACCACCTTGTCGGCCGGTACGAAAGAGCCTATCTGGGCCATAAGCACAATCAGGGCGGTCTGTCGCAGCAGGGCGGATTTTCCGGCCATATTAGGTCCGGTGAGTATGATAATCTGCTGGTTGTCGGAGTTGAGCCGGACATCGTTCGGGACATATTCTTCTCCCGGTTTCATCATGGTTTCGATGACCGGATGCCTTCCTGCCGTTATGTCCAGGACTTTGCTGTCGTTGATTTCCGGACGGCAGTAGCCACGCTCTGACGCGGTCTGTGCGAATCCTGCGAGCACGTCAATCTGCGCAAGCAGGCGGCAGTTTTTCTGGATTTCGGCGACGTTGTCCCTGATTTTCAGGACAAGTTCGTTGAAAATGCGCGATTCAAGGACATATATTTTCTCTTCCGCGCCTAAAATCTTCTCCTCGTATTCCTTGAGTTCCCTGGTAATATACCTTTCCGCATTGACTAAGGTCTGTTTCCGCACCCAGTCCTCCGGCACCTTGTCCTTGTGGACATTCCGCACCTCTAAGTAATATCCGAAAACGGAATTGTAATTGACTTTCAGCGAACTGATGCCTGTGCGTTCGATTTCCCTCTGCTGGATTTCGAGAAGATAGTCCTTTCCGTGGCGGGCAATCCGTCTCAGTTCGTCCAGTTCGGGGGAGACTCCCGCTGCGATTACGTCCCCTTTGC
>CABQAB010000221.1 GCA_902461985.1 uncultured Bacteroidales bacterium
ACAAGGGCAACGGGGCGAACCCGGTCATGATGTGCCGCACAGGCTGGGACAGGGACGACCTCTATCTTGCGCTGAAAGGCGGGGAGGCCAATATAAGCCATGCCCATCTTGACGTGGGGGAAGTGGTGTTCGACGCTTACGGAACGAGGTGGTTCAAAGACTTCACCTACACTACGGACTATGGGGAAATGAGGTCTATTCTCGTGGCTTCGGGGCTGAGCATGGACGAACTGGGCAACAGGGAGCAGGATTCATGGAGATGGAAATTCTTCCAGTACCACAACCTCCGGCACAGCACTCTGACCGTAGACAAGAAGGCGCATTGGCCTTATGGTGTCGGCCAGATAACCAAGATAGACGAGACTTCACGGCTTGGAGGCTATGTGGACCTTGCCAACACATTCTACGGACAGCTCGCCACCGGCAACAGGACCGCTGTCATCAGGGACGGCTCATGGCTCGAAATAACCGATGTGCTTACGGCCCTTGACGGCAAGGCTGCTTCGATACGGTTCACCTGTGCGAGTGACGCCGAGCCTCAGGTAGTTGCGGACGGCATCATACTCACGGATTCCAACGGCGTGAATATGAAAATAACCACCGACGCGCCTTCTCCGAAATTCAGCGTCTGGTCAGTGGACCCTGCGGCTTCCTCAGACTACACGAGTCCTTTCACGGAGACTGACGCTCTGCACCAGAACCCTCTGGACGGTTATCTGTGCGGCTTTGAATATACTATACCGGCAGGGAAGAAATCCACTGTCGTAACCATGATGAAACGGATATGAAAGGATACCATAGTTTAATCACAGTTCTTCTCCTGTCAGCATCCTGCACCGCTGGTTTTTCGGGCAGGATGGACAGGGAAGACATCAGTGCGGTCTGCAACGCCGTGGCGTCATGGCAGACGGACAATTTTGACAGAGTTCCATACGGAGAGGAGGACTTCATTGCGGACAACCAGCTCCACTGGAGCGCGGCTGTTCTCTACGAGGGAATGTACCGCTGGGCTGAATACAGCTCGGACGAAAGACTGTTCGATTTTCTGAGGGGCATAGGGGAGACCAATTCCTGGAAACTCTATTCTTCGAGGACTCCTTACCATGCAGACGATATCTGCGTCGGGCAGATGTATATAGACATGTACCGCCGCTATGGTGAACCTGAAATGTTGCAGGCGACCCTTGAGCGTGCGCGTATGGTGTCCGGCAATCCGTCCTCGGCTCCTCTTTCCAAGCAGGACAGCACGGGACGCTACGACCGCTGGTCCTGGTGCGATGCTCTGTTCATGGCTCCTCCTGTCTATGCCGCCCTCGCTTCGATAACGGGAGAGGATGTTTTCACGGAATATATGGACAGGGAGTTCAGGGAATGTGCGGATTCTCTTTTCGACCATGATGCCTGCCTTTTCTACAGGGACTGCATAAGGCGTTCAAACCGCGAACCTAACGGGGCGAAAGAGTTCTGGTCAAGGGGCAACGCATGGGTCCTGGCAGGTATTGCGCTGACGCTCGACAATCTGCCGGCAAGCTTTTCCGGCCGGGACTGGTATGAAGACATTTTCAGAAAAATGGCTGCAGCCGTGGCTGGATGTCAGGGCCGGGACGGGGCATGGCGGCCGAGCATGCTTGATCACGGGCATTTCCCCATGCCGGAAACCAGCAGTACGGCTCTCTTCTGTTTCTCGCTCGCCTGGGGCATCAACCATGGTCTCATTTCTGAAAAGGAATACCGTCCTGTTCTGGAAAGAGGATGGGCCGCTCTGTGCTCTCATGTGCATCCTGACGGCAAACTGGGCTATGTGCAGCCGATAGGGGCTTTCCCTCAGGGCGGCATAACTGAAGACGACACTCAGGTCTACGCGGTCGGAGGTCTGCTTATGGCCGGTGCGGAGATTTTACGTATGATAGAAAAACCGTATCTCGGGCAGCTTGCAAACAAGACACTTTCTCAGACTTCCAACGACTTGACTGTCGGATGCGAGACCCTTGACCGGGATTATGCAGATTATCATAAATACAAAGAATGGCTTGAACCTTTGGGACTCAGGAAAATCCGTCTTCAGGCGGGCTGGGCCAGGACCGAGAGGCAGAAAGGCGTGTATGATTTCGCCTGGCTGGATTCTATCATAGACGATGCTGTGTCCCGTGGACTCGAACCATGGATAGAGACATCCTACGGCAATCCTGTCTACGATGGCGGTGGCACGCCCTATCTGGCCGGCGGGTGGCCGGTGTCGGATGAGGCTTTGGCGGCATGGGACAACTGGGTGCGGGCTATGGCCGTGCGTTACAAGGGCAAGGTGCGTGAGTGGGAGATATGGAATGAGCCGGACATCAACCGGGAGCAGTTCCGGAATTGGGAGAGTTTTGTGGATTTTACGGTCCGCACAGCCCGTGTCATCCGTTCTGTGGATCCGGATGCCCGCATAGCTGCTTTCGCATGGGCATATGCAGTGCCGGAGGTGTTTGACAAGTGTCTGGGCCGGATGCAGGAGCAGGGCGCATTGGACTTGATTGACTGGGTGACTTACCATCTCTACCGCTATCGCCCGGAGGATATGTATCCTGATGTGGAGGCTATGCAGGAGGTGCTTTCGCGCTATTCTTCCCGCATTGTCATGCGACAGGGCGAGACCGGTGCGCCTTCTGTCGGACATCTTGGCGGGGCTCTCGAATCCTATGACTGGACCGAGGTTTCGCAGGCCAAGTGGGATTTGAGGCGCATGTTCTCCGACAAGGGGCGCGGCATACCGACTACCGTATTCTCCATAAGTGACTTCCACTATTCCGCGGCTGACCATATCAAAGTGGTTAACCGCAAAGGATTGCTGCTGACGGCTGAAGACAACAGTGTGCTGCGCCCTAAACAGGCATATTATGCGGTACGCAATCTGGCCACGCTGTGGGACGAGGCCGATGACTGCCATGCTGACTTTGACTTGCTGCCCTGCTCGACTTTGAGCCATTCGGTCTACAAGTTCCGTGACAGCGAAAGCGGATATGCCTCGTTCGTGCTGTGGCATGATGCCGATGTCCCTGGCAATTCTTCGAAATTTGTCTACGAAGATATAAGAATAGGCTCTGGAGTCATAGAGGAGCCGGTGGCGGTGGATGTGCGTACGGGTGCTGTGTACAGGCTTGAGATTGAGAATGTTGAAGACTGTGAGACTGACTGCGGGACTGAATGTGAGGCTGAATGTGCCACGGGGTACGCTGCCGGCTGCGCTGCGGGCTCTGGCACTGGCTGGAAGGTCATCCGCCGCGTGCCTGTCTACGATTCTCCGGTCATGGTCATGGAAAGGAAACTTGTAAAAATTGATTGATATTATGGACAACAGGAAAAGAATGGCTTTCAAGATGCACCTGAAGCCGGGTTGCAAGGAAGAATACAAAAGAAGGCACGCAGCTCTGTGGCAGGAAATGAAGGACCTGCTCAAGGCTCAGGGCATATCTAACTACTCGATTTTTCTCGATGAGGACACGGGCTTTCTCTTCGGTTATCAGGAGGTGGAAGGTGATGCTTCATCGCAGGATATGGGCGGCTGTGAGGTGGTCCGCAGGTGGTGGGACTATATGAGCGACATCATGGACGTCAATCCGGACAACTCTCCCGTCTCCATTCCTCTGGCTCAGGTTTTCTTTCTGGAATGAGATAGACAAAAAGCTCCCTATGTCATTTTGAGCGACCGGAGGGAGTCGAAAAATCTTTCCCGTGCATAGTTCTATCGAAAAAATGATTATCTTTGCCGTCCGGTTGCTATGACACGCCGAAATGCCTCCGTAGTTTAATGGATAGAATTTCAGATTCCGGTTCTGACGGTTGCGGTTCGATTCCGCACGGGGGTACTTCCTTTTATACCGGGGGAGAAACTCCCCCGAAACCCCCACGGCCTTTGCGGCTTTCCGTATTTTGCGATGCAAAATACCCGCCTCGGCCGG
>CABQAB010000222.1 GCA_902461985.1 uncultured Bacteroidales bacterium
TTCGCGCTCGATTTCTCCCGCCTTACCATGCGGACTGCACTTGATGCACCTACGGAGGCATTCTGTATGCGTGTGGCGGACCCTCAGCATCTGATTAAGGTGGCATTTGCAATGAAGGCCGCCAAGATTCCGGAAGATTACACGGCTGCGGCAGCGGAACTCGTCGGTCTGTTTTATTGTGACGGTGTTTTCAATGTAGCGACAAGACATTTCAAAGCCTACAGCACTGCCCTGAAAGTGAGGGATGCGGCTCAGGGGCTCGGAGTGAGCCGGGAACTGCTGCAGGCATTCTCTTCTCTGCTCAAAGAACGCAACATCCTTTGCCTGGATGACTCAAACGGACTTCTGTCTAAAATCATTGACGGTTCTGACGTACCTTTCGTATATGAAAAGACAGGGGTTAAGTATGAAAATTTCCTCCTGGACGAATTCCAGGACACGTCATTGGTCCAATGGGACAATTTCCGTCCGCTTTTAGCCGAAAGCAATGCCGGGGCGCATGACAATCTGATTGTAGGCGACGTGAAACAGAGCATTTACCGCTGGAGAAATTCGGACTGGAGCCTTTTGGACGAAAAAGTGGCTGAGGAATTTCCGTCTTCCGTGGAACTGACCGACCCGGAAGGGCGTCCGGCACTGTCCCGAAACTTCAGGACGGAGGAGAATGTGGTAGAGTTCAACAATGACTTTTTCGAGTCTTTGAGCGAGGGGCTCGCCGGAATGTTTCCGGGAGAGCAGGGGGACAAAATCAGGAGCATTTACGCCGACGTGAGACAGGATGTCCATAAAAAGGGTGGGCTCGGTGAAGTCAGGGCGTATTTTTGTGCCGCGGACAAAGACGGGGACGCAGTGCTGGACAAGACTGTGGAGCTGATAGAGGAACTTCACGGGAGCAAAGGTGCAGGCTATGGGGATATAGCCATAGTGCTCAGAAACAACAAGCCGGGAGAGAAGATTGCCGATGCCTTGATAGAACGCGGCGTGCCCGTGATTTCTGACGATTCCCTGACGGTGAACAATTCCGTGGCGGTCCGCAAGATACTGTCGGTGCTCGCATCCGTGGAAAATCCCCAGAACAGGATTTCAGGCTATCTCGCACGCTCCATCGGCTTCGAGCCTTCAAACGGGGTGTCTTCCATCGTCTCTCTGACGGAGGAGATAATCCGTTGCCTTAAAGCGAAGAACGAGGAACTGGTCAGGAACGATACCGTTTATATCCAGGCATTTGTGGACTGGCTTCAGAACTGGACACTCAACAATGGAAACAGACTCAAGGATTTCCTCAAGGCCTGGGAGGACAGCAACAATGACAGGAAATCCGTGAAAATCTCGTCTCCTGCCGTGGATGACGCCGTCAGGGTCATTACGATTCACAAATCCAAGGGACTGGAATATCCTTATGTGATAATTCCTTATATGGACGATATATCTTTGTTCAAATTCGGGGATATGTGGGCTGAGCCGGTGATTCCGGAGCAGGAATCTGATTCAGATCCGGTCAGGCAGTTTGACGGTGCCGTGCGGCAGATGATTTTCAAGCCTTGCATTTCCTCCCAGAGCGAGCAGACCTATTTCGGGCAGAAATACAGAGAGGAGTCCTTCGCTCAGGCCGTGGATGCCATGAACCTGATGTATGTGGCGATGACCAGAGCTGAACGGGGATTGTATATGATTTCCGACAATCTGTCAAAGGAGTATTTGGAAAATGGCAGGCTCGCCCATGCTGCGGACGCCGTGTTCAGTTTCGTAAGCAGCCATACGTCAGACGATGCGGACGGCGGCCATGGAATCAGGTTTGTCAGAAAGGAGCGTGAGTCGTGTGTGGAATATGTTTTCGGGAAGTTCTGTTCAAAGGAGGATATAGAACGGTGCCGTCCTGCCAAGACGAGGCAGGGACGTTACCGCAGGGAAAAGCATGAAGAACAGTTAGAGAGTGGCTACCCGTCGTTCGCTCCGGACGAGAGCCGCCTGAAGATAGACCGGGATGCATCGGACTTTTTCCGTCCGGAAAAGGAAGACCAGTTCCGCCTCAGGGGCATAGTCCTGCACAATATCCTGTCGTCCGTAACCGTCCCGTCTGATCTGGACAGGGCCGTGAAAGCCGCAGTGGAGGCCGGTGAACTAAGCCGGAAAGAAGGGACTCGGGCCTATGAACTTCTCCGGAAGAGAATCGGGCAGGTGGCGGACAGGGGGTGGTTTCCCGAAGACGGTGCCATGGTTCTGAACGAGAGGGAGATAGTTACGGAGGAGGGTGAGAGGCTTCGTCCGGACAGAGTGGTCATTGACGGTGACGGAGTGTGCATAATAGACTATAAGTTCGGAAAGCATAATCCAGAATACGCCCGTCAGCTGCAGTCTTATGCCGAAACTTATGCCAGTCTCGGATATGCCACTGTACAGGCTTATCTCTGGTATGTCTATACGGGCGAGGTGGAAAAAATAATCTGAAGCCATATCAATTTTGTTTGCAGAAGATAAAAACTGAATCTAACTTTGCAGTTTACGCGTTTTTCCGATTTGAGGAGTTTATGGAAGAAAAAAGAACATTGGTTTACAATACCGAAAAGGAAAGGCTTGTGAAGCCTGAATACGGCCGTGCGATTATGGACATGGTTGGCAGTCTTAAGAAAATAGAATCAAGGGAGAAGAGGACCGAGCAGGCGAAAGCCGTTGTCAGGGCAATGGAGACCATCAATTACGATGTCCATCGTCAGGAGAACTTCGAGCATAAGCTTTGGGATGACCTTTTCATCATCGCAGGCTACGATCTCGACGTGGATGCCCCATATCCCAAACCTACTCCGGAACAGGCACAGCAGCGTCCTGAGGTGCCGCCTGTCAAGCGCCGTCCGATAAAGGCCACACAGTACGGCAGGAATATAGAGAGTATGATTGACCTCGTTGCCGAAATGGAGGACGGAGACGTCAAGACAGCGGTGATCCGGTCCCTTGCCATCTATATGCGTACCCAGTATCTCATATGGAACAAGGACAGCGTGGCGGACGAGACCATTTTCCAGGACCTGGAAAAGCTTTCGGGCGGCCGCATCAAAGTTCCGGAGGGGCTGCAGCTCGGAAGGGTAGGGGCGGATTCGAATTATCTCAAGCCTGGGCAGAATTACCGCAAGCCGATGAATCAGAAAAAGAACAGTAACGGTAAGAACAACAAAAAGTACAGACAGTAATGGCGTTGCCGAAAAAACAAAAGGAAAATACGAAGGGACGCTTCCGTTTCTCCACTGTCATTCGTGCGGCCCGGAACATGGACGAGCGGACTAAGATGCTGCTGAGACGTGTTGCAGGCGGCCTGTTGCTGTTTGCTGCAATATATGTCTTTATCTGCTGCCTCTCCTATCTTTTCACATGGAAGACCGATTACAGCATTTTAGCGTGGAGCGATGTCTCTGAAATTCCTGCGAATCTTGGAGCGAAGGGCGGGTTGAGACTGTCATGGTTTCTTGTGGGAGGCTGTTTCGGAATGGCTGCCTTTGCCGTTCCGCTTCTTTTGGCGATGGCGGGGTTGAGGCTTTGCCGTCTTAACTGGGGCGGATTCACCGTAAAATCCATGGTGTCTGTGTTTGTGGCAGCACCTCTTCTTTCTTTTCTTTTGTCTTTCCTGTCTTCGCTTTTTTCTCTTGACAATTTTTTCGGAGGCGGACTCGGGGGCTTTGCCGGAGCTGAATTCAACAGGCTTTGCGAGGCCGCGGTCGGCAAGATAGGTACGGGCCTGATTTTAGTTGTTCTCGTTGTCTTCTGGCTGCTGTTTACGAGCAGGCGTTTTGTCTCGTGGTTTTCGAAAGAGGTCCCGGTACGGAAAAAAGAGGAAAACATCGGGGACGGAGATGACGGAACTGTGATCTCTGCCGGGGACGGTTCTGCGGAAGACGGTTCTGTTGAGGCCGGTGATCTACTGGGTTCATTACAGAACC
>CABQAB010000223.1 GCA_902461985.1 uncultured Bacteroidales bacterium
CCTTCAATCCTTAGATGAATATCCACAGGACTTTCTGTCCTGACTGTCTCCTTGCTGAAGTCCGAGGCCTTGCGGTCGGCGTTGATGCCGTCGCGGAACATGGTTACGGAGGCTTTTCCTCCTCTGATGAACTCGGATATGTCGAGGCTTATGTCGCGGGCCGTCCAGTCCGTGATGCCGCCTATATACCATTCTGTCCCCTTGCGTCTTGCCGTAATGATGTATTCTCCCATCCTGCCGTCGAGAATCCTGGTCTCGTCCCATACCGTAGGTATGCCGGCAATGAAATCCGTGCACTCCGGCTCTTTCATATAGTTTGTAGGGGAGTCGCACAGCATGTTGAAAGGGGAGTCAAGGACCACATAGAGCGCGAGCTGGTGGCAGCGTGTGCCCTGGCTCATAGGCTCCGAGTTGCATGGATGGTAATTCTCCTTTGTAGCGTTGAGCATCGCGCCCTGAGTGTAGTCCATAGGACCAGCGACCTGGCGGATGAACGGAATCTGTGCGTCATATTTTATCTGGTCTATGGTGGTTGGCACCCATTTCATCTGCTCCAGTCCGTGCACCCCTTCAAAATTCAGCACATTTGGCCAGGTGCGGTGCAGACCGGCCGGCTTGTGTGTACCGTGGAGGTCGAGTATGAGATGATACTTTGCTGCAGTCTCTGCCGCGCGGAAGTTGAAGGCTGTCATCAGCTGGTCGTCCCTGTCCATGAAATCCACCTTGAATCCCTTGACACCCATTTCCGAATAGTGCCTGCATACATTCTCCATGTCACGTTCAAAGGCCCGGTAGCCTGCCCAGAGTATGATGCCTACTCCTTTTGAACGTCCGTAGTCCACGATTCCCTTAAGGTCTATTTCCGGGACCACCTGCATCAGGTCGGCCTCTCCGTTCACAGCCCATCCTTCGTCCAGAATCACGTATTCTATGCCCTCGGATGCTGCAAAGTCAATATAATAGAGGTAGGTCTCAGTGTTGATGCCGGCACGGAAGTCCACACCGGCGATATTCCAGTCGTTCCACCAGTCCCAGGCCACTTTACCAGGCTTTATCCATGATGTGTCCTCAATTCTGGAAGGGGCTGCAAGAAGGTAGCTCAGGTTGCTTGCAGCAAGTTCAATGTCAGTCCCGATGACAGCTATGCGCCATGGAAATGACCTTGGACTGTCTATTTCAGCGATATAGTCCTCGCGTTCCTTTACTATCATCTGGAGGTTGTTGTGCCCTCCCTGTTCCTCACTTTTCGGGTATGGGGCGAAGCGGGCAGTCAGATGTGTGCCGCCGTCTCCGTTCCAGAGATACATTCCAGGATAGCTGTCAAGGTCAGTCTCCGTAAAGCAGAGGTTTATCCCGTCTGCTGCATGCACTATTGCCGGAAGGAAAATCAGACGTCCTGAATCAAGTCTTGAGATTACGGTCTCAGTGTAGATGTTCTCGAAAGAGTTCTGCCACTGTGCATCAATGTCTCCAGCATTGTCCCTGGTGTATGGGACAGTGACTTTATAGTCTTCAGGAAAACGCAGGTCGGCAAGTTCGGATGCAATGCGGAAAAGTGAACATGAGTCTGTCGCGAAACGGTATGCTATGCCGTCGTTGTATGCCCTGAACTCCACGGACCAGCCGCCGTGCATCTTAAGTGTGAGGCTGTTGTACTCCTCTGTTATCTTATCTGCGCGGTAGAATGGGGACGGGACAGTGGAACTGACACTTTCCCGTTCTTCATGCACCACTTGTGCGGATGGTCCCCATGACCGGCCGTCTGAGAGTTCAAGTCCTATGGATGAGGCATCCATGAGTGTGTGGCCTTCGAGGGCAATGTCATAGGTCAGCATCCCTCCTGTCCTGACAGTTGTCGCCAGACGTCCGTCAGGGGATGACAGCCTGTATTCCGCGCCTTGGGCAGCAGAGGATGTCCTGTAGGTTCCGTTATGCGGATGCTGCCTTCCAGGGCAGCATGCTGAGAAAAGGGCCAGAAAGGCTGTAAAAATAAATGCTTGTTTCATAATGTGCTGTTAATAGGGGCATTGTATTTCTGTCATTCCTTGATGGAGTACAGAACATATATAAATACTGCACGACCTGGGGATACCCCCACATCGTGCAGTATATTTTTCTGATAATATCCCGGAAACTACTGTTGCATGAACAGTATGAAGAGAGGCAGGTTCTTGCGTATGAACTTAAGTGCTTCTGTCATGTTCCGTTCCACCCCTTTTTCCGTAATTGAGAAAAGTTCCGCGATTTCCTTGTTCTTTAGTCCTTTTCTTCTGCTCAGTATGAATGTGTCGTGCTGCCGTGGAGGCAGCTGCTCGACAAGGCTGTCTATGTATTCTGAAAGGTCGGCTGCTTCAAATTCCTCTCTGCTTCCGTCCTGTGGTACATGGAGAGCCTGCTGCAGTGTCTCCCGTATTGCCTGTCTGTCAAGGGACCTGCGCTTTTCATCGAATATCATGTTGCGTGTCAGGATGAACAGCAGGCCGTCTATGTTCTTGTTCTCGTCCAAAGCCTTACGCCTCTTCCACAATCTGATGAAGACTTTCTGGGTCACTTCCTCACGCTCGAAACCGTCTGTCAGATAAATCTTCGCAAATCCGTATACCCGGTTCCAATAGTGGTCGTAAATCCAGCGGAAAGCTTCTTCATCACCCTCTTTCACTTTACGGATATATTCCTGTGTCATTATTATTGTGCGCTATTCAGCTGTAAAGGTAGCTAAAATACCCCCCCCAAGCAAAAAAAATGTTCCGGAGGAATGTGGAATCCTGTCGGAAATCTTTTGTCAGTCAGCCGTTATATTGATTCTCCATGAATCTTTATCCATTGTTCTGCGTGCCTGCAATGACAGTCTGACAAGTTTGCTGCCCCATACTTCAGCAAGACGCGGGTCACCCAGCGGAATAGTCTCCACATATGGGGTGAGGACTGTCCAGTCGTATTTGATGACCGCCTTTTTCCCGTCAGGCGTTGTCAGTCTGATCCGGCCGGCTTCTGTGGTGTCGGCTTCTCCCCATACGAGGAAATTCAGGATGTTCGGTACGGAAGGGGAATCTATGGAAAAGTCATCGCTCATCATGAGCCTGTCCTGTGCAAGCCTGTAGCTCCTGCGCCAAGTCCTGATTCCTGCTTCTGCCGGATATGCCTTTGCAATGTCGCAGGAGAATGTGTAGCGGTGGCTGTCCGCCCTGACATCAGATGCTGTGAAGGACTCTCCGTCATGCTGGGCGAAGCCATTGATGTCGGGGAGGTTGTGGTATGTGCTCTGCATTGACCATATCGAGTACCGGTCAGTGCTGAATGTCTGCCTTGTATATGTGACTACACCTGCATCGACAAGGACCGGACTGCTGTCAATGCAGAGGATGAACGAGCCTATGTCATTGTGATTGTGGCTCTCGCTGTTGTGTCCTCCCTTTGCCGCCAGGAAAAGCCGGCCCTGTCTCATGTAGCAGAACTGTGTTTCCGGATACCATGTGAATCTCCTGTCTGAAATCATCGGTACGGTCCCAGACAGTTCCTCTGCATGACGGATGTTTTCCAGATGTCTGAGCAGATGGGTCTCTTTGGTGTGCGGGACCGCATGGCCATGGAGGGCGTCCAGATATGCGGCAAAATGCATCATCTCTTCGCTTCCGATGGCCTTGCCATAACGGTAGACAAGCCCGGCTTCGCCGGAGTATCTTGCTGTGGCATCTGCGAAATTTACTACCCAGCCATTGCCGATATAGGACCGCGTGATATATTCACCCATGTCACGGATTATCTGTGAGCTGAAGATATCCACTTTTCCTCCTGTACCCCAGCTAAGCAGCTGCAGGTAGTCAAACAGTTTTCCTGCAGCCAGTTCCCAATAGGCCGGGCTAATAAATTATATACAATAGAAGCATTAAATGCTAATAAAGATAGTAT
>CABQAB010000224.1 GCA_902461985.1 uncultured Bacteroidales bacterium
ATAATACCGATGTTTCTGGTGAATTTAAGATCTCTTGCCATTTGTCAATGTCTCTTTTAAGGGAATTAGAATCTGAAATGTGCAAATGCCTTGTTGGCCTCTGCCATTCTGTGCATATCTTCTTTTCTCTTGAATGCCGCACCCTCGCAGTTGTATGCCGCGATGATTTCAGCACAAAGTTTTTCTGCCATGGAGTGGCCGGAACGCTTGCGGGCGAAGACTATCATATTCTTCATGGAAAGTGAAATCTTCCTTTCAGGACGCACCTCCATAGGCACCTGGAAGTTTGCGCCACCTACACGACGTGACTTGACCTCAACTTGAGGGGTCACGTTTTCGAGAGCTTTCCTCCAGATATCGAGAGGAGCCTTGTCAGAATCTTTCATCTTCTCGCCTACCATGTCAATGGCATCGTAAAAAATAGAATACGCGATACTCTTCTTCCCCTGCAACATCAGATTGTTCACGAAACGTGTTACCATCACGTCGTGAAACTTTGGATCAGGAAGTAGAATCCTCTTCTTAGGCTTCGATTTTCTCATTGTCTTTAATGATTAAAAGGTAAAATTAAAATTACTTCTTAGCGGCTTTTTTCGCTTTCGGTCTCTTGGCTCCGTAAAGGGAACGGGACTGGGTCCTGCCCTCGACTCCTGCCGTATCCAAAGCGCCCCTAAGGATGTGGTAACGTACACCCGGAAGGTCCTTTACACGACCTCCACGCACGAGCACGATTGAGTGCTCCTGCAGGTTGTGGCCTTCTCCAGGTATGTACGCATTGACCTCTTTTGAGTTGGTCAGACGTACACGTGCAACCTTACGCATTGCTGAGTTAGGTTTCTTAGGTGTTGTTGTGTAAACACGCACGCAAACGCCCCTTCTCTGAGGACAAGCATCAAGTGCGCGGGATTTGCTCTTCTCGACGATAACCTCGCGCCCTTTGCGAACTAACTGTTGAATTGTTGGCATAAATGATTATAAATCTATTATTTATGTTAAGCCCCAAAATTGGGGCTGCAAATATAGGAATAATTTTTCAAATATTTAGAAGCGGTTTGAATTTTTCTACGAAGATTATTGATTACATTTGTGTTCAGTGATATTTGAAGGCAACTTTTATTGACAGACAATGAGTATGAAAACAGGTATGAAGATTTTGACGGCAGGCGCGATTGCTGCAGCCTGCATCAGTTCCTGCGGACTCTTTCAGGGCGGGGAAGTCGGATTCAGGGAATATGAAAGCCACGTTGAAGAGAGCCCGGCAGCGGGCGGACAGAACAAGGTTACGATAGACATAGTCCTTTCCGTTCCGGAGAAGGGGACGGGCAGACAGGCCATGGACGCCATCACGGGTGACATCCTGAGGGAGGCTTTCGGAGAGGACTATGCCGGCATGGGTGTCCGGGAGGCCATAGACAGTTTCACGGCCGATGTTGTCAGGAACTACAATGAAACGGCAGTGAAATTTGCAGAAGAGTTCAGCAGGGACGGGGACGACTGGAGCGGGACTTTCGAATGGACCTACGATGTCAGGGGCAGCAAAGCAGGCGAATACAGGAACTGGATTTCATACACCGTGGACACGTACAGCTATCTCGGAGGCGCACACGGAGGCTCGGTCTGCAGGGGACTCAATTTCGACAGGAAAAGCGGAAAACTGCTCGCGGAGGATGACATATTCGTCTACGGATATGAGGAAACGCTGAACAACGCCCTGCGCAGCCATCTGAAATCGTCGCTCGAAGAAGACAGGTACGGGATGCTCTTCGACACGGATATAACCCCGAACGGGAACTTCGTCCTCAGCAGTTACGGCATCACCTACATCTATGGCCAGTACGAAATCGGGCCTTATGCCGCCGGCATCATCAAGGTCTCAGTCCCGTGGGACGAAATCCAGAGCATCGTGAGATAACTATGGGAGGCAGACTCAAAAGTCTGTCATATTTCTCTCCACAATCCGGCAGACAGCCGAACTGATTCCGGAAACTTTTATTCTGGACTTGCCATCTGTTTCTGCGATAGAAATGGCGGATGGTTTTCCGTAGATTATGTCCAAGTCCCCGTCAATTTCAATAACCGCCTCTGCCGGATCTTTTCTTGGATTGAGCATCACGACATATCGTCCGTCACAGTCATAACGTTCATATATGACCGGGTATGGCTCGGAAGGGTCTGTCAGCATCTTCCAGTCTCCAGTGTTCCCCAAGGCCGGAATATTTCTTCTGAGTTCCAGCAGGCCTTTAGTCCAGTTGTAAAGAGACGACGGGTCATTCTTCTGGGAATCGACGCAAGGACGGTCCGGAGAAGGGTCGATCGGAAGATAGAGCCTGCCGGACGGGCAATCTGAAAACCCGGCATTCTGTCCCGAAGACCATTGCATCGGGGTCCTCTGTGCAGACCTGTCCCGGCTTCCTTCAATCTGCGGAGCACCATCCTGCGAGCGCATTCCTATCTCTTCTCCATAATATATGATCGGGACCCATGGCATGGTCAGGAAAAAAGTCATCATTGTCTTCAACTCCTCAGGATTGGAACGCTGGTTCCGGTTCAGACGCCATGTGTCGTGGCTGGATGTCGGCATACAGGGAAATCCATGGCCTTTGGTGGTTTCGTACATCTGTGCGAACGGAACCGCGAAAGTGTCGAAGCGACCTTTGCCTGAACTGTCGAACCAGCAGTCCTTCTGGCGATATTTTCCGTCGGGGTCGGGATCGCGGTATGTATTGTGGACAAGGTCTCTGTACATAGTCTTTCCGCATCCGTTGTGACGGATGATGTCTATGTCGAAGCCGCAGGAAATGGATTCCACCGGGCTTGACCATTCCGACAGGAAAATCCTGTCCGGATAATGTGCTTTCTGCCAGGAGAATATTTCGTTCCATAACTTCCTGACTCCGTGGAACTGCTCGTCGTCCCCTTTGACCAGCGACCAGGCGAGGTCGCAGCGGAATCCGTCGATTCCCTTGTCAAACCAGAACGCGATTATCCTTTTGAGTTCTTCCCGTACTGCCGTCGGACCGGGTGCATCGTAGGCCTGCTCCCAGCTGTGGGACGGGTCAGGATTGAGATAGCCGTAATTCAGGGCTGGCTGGATGTCATAATAGTTCATCAGATAGAACCCGTTGCGGGGATAATCGTTGGCGACCCAGCCTCCCCTGTCAGGTTTTGGGGGCAGGATTTCCTTCCCGTCGGTCCAGATGTAGTAGTCGGCATAGCGTGAATCAGCCCCGTCGTTCGCTGAAGATATGAACCACGGATGTTTGTCGGATGTATGTCCTGCCACTAAGTCCAGACATACGCGGATTCCTTTGGAATGGGCATCTTCAATGAGGTTCACCATGTCGGAATTGGTCCCGAAACGGGGATCGATGCAGTAGAAATCCGTGATGTCGTAGCCTCCGTCCTCGAATGCGCTGCAGAACACCGGACTTATCCATATGGTGTTGAATCCAGTCTCCCGGATATAGTCAAGCCGGCTTCTGATTCCCTCAAGGTCACCGTAACCGTCCGCATCGCTGTCCTGAAATGAGGATGGGTATATGTGGTATATGGCAGCGGTGTCAAGCCATGCCGGATAATCGTCATGGACAGTTCCATCGGAAAGTGTCTTCGATATTCCGGAATCCGCGATTACGGTTTCCCCGGTGGCCCACGCGTGGATGAAGCACAGGAGAGCAGCCGGAAGAATTAGTCTATTGTTCATCTGTTTCTGAATCTGTCGGGTTGTTCTTCTTTCCGAAGAAACGGTCTATTACAAGGGTTATCGCACCGTCGCCGCTGACATTGCAGGCTGGGCCGTAACCGTCGAGGGCAAGATATATCGTCATCATCAGGGCGCATTGTTCCGGGGTGAAACCGAGTACGGACTCCAGCAGGC
>CABQAB010000225.1 GCA_902461985.1 uncultured Bacteroidales bacterium
CCGCCATACAAGGCCGCCATAGAAGCCGGTGCCGGTTCGGTGATGTCATCATTCAATGTAGTTGACGCCGTTCCCGCCACAGCCAACAGATGGCTGCTCACCACTCTGCTCCGGGATGAATGGAAGTTCGACGGTTTTGTGGTTACCGACTATGCCTCGATTGCCGAGATGACAGCCCACGGCATCGGAGACCTGAAAACCTCAGGTTCACTGGCTCTCAAGGCCGGTACCGATTTCGACATGGGAGCGGAGTCTTTCGTCCGTCACCTCAAGGAGGCGCTTGACGAAGGGCTGGTAAGCATGGAAGACATCGACAGGGCCTGCCGCCGCATGCTGGAAGCAAAATGGAAACTCGGCCTTTTCGAAGACCCTTACCGATACTGCGACCTCGACCGCTCCGGAAAGGATGTCTACACTGAGGAACACCTTGCCACCGCACGGGAGATGGCGGCCAAGACCTTTGTCCTGCTCAAGAATGACGGCGTACTGCCGCTGGCAAAGAAAGGCAGGATCGCCCTCATAGGCCCTATGGCCGACGCCCGCACCCATATGGCGGGCATGTGGAGCGTAGCAGCCGTCCACGGACGCCACGAGACGCTGAAGGAATCAATGGCGAAGGCACTCGAAGGAAGCGGGGCGGAACTGCTGTATGCCAAAGGCTGCAATTTCATGCACGATGCCCGTCAGGAAGCCGTCATCTGCCGTAACGGACACGCAGTCCGCGACAAGCGCAGCGAAAAGGAAATGCTCCGGGAAGCACTTGAGATTGCAAGGAAGAGCGACGTGATAGTATTTGCCGGCGGCGAGGCATCGGAAAGCTCCGGTGAAGGCAGTTCCCGTTCAAGTCTTGAAACCTACGACGCCCAGCACGAACTCCTTGTCGAACTCAGGAAACTCGGGAAACCGGTTGTAATGCTCAACTTCTCGGGACGGAGCACCATACTCAACTGGGAGGACGCCAACCTCGATGCCATTCTCAACGTATGGTTCGGAGGCAGCAAGGCCGGAGATGCCATCTGTGACGTCGTATTCGGCGACAAGTCCCCGAGCGGGCATCTTGTCACCACCTTCCCGAAAAGCGAAGGCCAGATTCCGTTGTACTACAATCATCTGAACTCGGGACGCCCTGTCACGAAAGGATGGTTCCAGCCTTATACCTGCAGTTACATGGACATAGACAACGAGCCTCTCTATCCGTTCGGCTACGGTCTGTCATATACCACCTTCGAATATGGAGACATAGTGCTTGACACGGATAAAATGGCTGAAGACGGGAAGATCAAAGCCAGCATAAATATCTCCAATACAGGCAATTATGACGGTGCCGATGTCGTGCAGCTTTATATCCGCGACATCTTCGCAAGCATTTCCCGTCCGGTGAAGGAACTCAAGGGATTCAGGCGCATCGACCTCAAGAAAGGAGAAAGCCGGGTGGTGGAATTTGAAATCACCGCAGATCTTCTCAAGTTCTACAACAGTGACCTGGAATATGTGTGCGAACCAGGTGATTTTGAACTGATGATAGGTCCGGACAGCCGCGACACCAAATCTGTCACCATAACTCTGAACAATACTTCGTTCAAAAAATAACGGACTATTTATAATCTTGAATGATGAAACATCTGATAAAGACCTTGCTCCTGTGCGTAGGGCTGCTCGCAGGAGTCATCCTGAAGGCCCAGATGCCGGAAAGGAATGCCGTAAATGTAGAAAAGTACAAGAAGATATGCCGTCAGAACATCTACAAGGGCATGAAAGGCATGTACCGCGAGCCTGTCGGTGCGCTCAAATATCCTTTTCTTGTCCCCGGCAGCGGCCAGTACGCCAACCAGCTGTGGGACTGGGACTCATGGCTGAGCGACATCGCCCTGCGTCAGATTATCGTCGAGCATGGCACGAAAGCCGACCGTGAGGAACTGATAAGGTATGAGAAAGGCTGCATCCTCAATTTCCTGAGCTACGGAGGCGGAGACGGCTGGATTCCGATATGCATCTACGAGGATTCCGGAGACAGACGGGAGATGCTGCGGGATATCAATCCATGGAAGAGCAATATGCACAAACCAGTGCTCGCCCAGCATGCCGCATTTGTCGTGCAGCAGAACGGCGGGGACGCCGAATGGCTTCGCGATGGATTCTACAATCTGCAGACCTTCGTGGGCAAGTACCTTAACTATCACCGTCACAAGGCTACGGGCCTGCTATATTGGGAAAACGACGAGATGATAGGGGTCGACAACGACCCGAGTACTTTCTACCGTCCGCATGGGAGTTCCGGCTCCATTTTCCTGAATGCCCTGATGTACAGGGAGCTCTTGGCAATGGTATATCTGGCTGAAAGGCTTGATCTTCCTGACATTGCTGCCAGGTTTGGCAGCGAGGCCGAAATCCTGAAGGAAAATATACGCAGGCATTGCTGGGACCCTCGTGACGGTTTCTATTACAGCGTGGACCTGAACCTGCTTCCGGTGGAGAAGCCTGAAAACGGAGGCTTCCATTATCATACCGGCCAGCCGCGCACATACGACTGCCTGATACAGCGTCTGAGCGTCTGGAGCGGATTCATGGCACTGTGGGCCGGGATAGCGACCCCGGAGCAGGCAAAGGAGATTGTGGAGCGTCAGTACCGTGACCCGCGTCTTTTCAATGCCGCAGCGGGAGTGCGTTCGATGTCGCCTTTGGAGAAGATGTATGATGTGCGTGCCAGCGGCAATCCTTCTTCATGGCAGGGACCTGTTTGGATATGCGTCAACTGGTTCGTGTTCAGGGGGCTGGTGCAGTACGGGTTTACGGAAGATGCCAAGGAACTTGCCGAGAAGACAGTTATCCTGCTCGGACGTGACTATGAGCGTTTCGGAGCCCTGCACGAATATTACCTTCCCGACAACGGCGAGCCAGTGCTCAACAAAGGCTTCCAGAACTGGAACCTGCTTGTTCTGAACATGGCGGCGTGGCTTGACGGGAAGGAAACCGTGACCGAGTTTTAAAAATCCATAAGTGTATATTGAAATATGAAAAAGACGCTGCTGATTCTGATTTTAAGCATATATGTCATTGCGGACGCATCGGCCCTGTCGGTAAAGACAAGAACTGCAGGTGAAATGCATCTTTCCTGTCCTGAGCCAGGAGAGTGGAACATTGAAATGACTTTAGAAGAAAAAGACGGGCTCGAACTCGTACATATCTCGATGTCTGCCCCTAAGGAGACGGAGCCTGCCAGGTTTGACGTGTCCTTCGAATGTCCGCAGAAGGATGTCCACCATCTGTGGCACAGCCGGACATGGGTTGACAGATGCATGCTGAAGCCTGATTGGCTGGGAAGATACAATTCCGCCCTTGCTCAGGGCATGCCCCTCTATGTTTTCTGCAATAACAACAACCGCAACCGTCTGACAGTCGCATGCAGCGAGAGCATACGTTCCGTAGACGCTGTCATGGGTCTGCGCGAGGAAGGAGCAGTGCTGAACGGACGTCTGAGTTTTTTCAGCCAGGCAGAAGCCCCGATTTCGCATTACGAAGTCACCCTTCTGCTGGACAGTCGGGATATATTCTGGGCGGATGCGGTAAGGAACGGGGCGCAGTGGATTGCGGACGAGTCCGGATTCGAGGAATGTAGCGTGCCGGAGAGTGCGTCCGAACCTCTGTACAGCAGCTGGTACCAGTTTCACCAGAATGTTTCCGACAAGGAAATAGAGGAGGAATGCCGCCTGGCAAGCAGGATGGGAATGAAGACAATCATCCTGGACGACGGCTGGCAGACAGATGACAACAACAGGGGCTATGGTTTCTGCGGAGACTGGGAAGTGTCCAAGAACAGATTTCCCGACATGGCAGGTCATGTCCGCAAGGTGCAGGACATGGGTA
>CABQAB010000226.1 GCA_902461985.1 uncultured Bacteroidales bacterium
CCGTCCTGGACTTATGTAAAGGCGAGGACGGTCATGCGGCGAACAGTGCCGTGGGGATAGTCGAGGCTTTGAACAGGGTGTGGACAATCGCCGAAACGTTCCGGAAAGGAGAGCTGTCAGTGGAATCCGCCCCGGAACTTTGGGACCGTTGCCAGAAAGCCATACTCCATTACGGTGAGTTTGAGATTTCCCGCCTTAACACAAGTTCGCGCTTCCATTCTTCCTGTTTTGCCGTGCCCACTGCTGCAGTCAATATCTATTTCTGTTTTCTGCCTCAGATGGATGCGGTAGAGAAGGGACTTGTTGAGGACGAGCAGCTTGCCGCGACCTGCGATATGCTCAAAATGCTCGGTCTGCAGGCATGGACGCAGCCTTACAGGAACGATGAAACCGATGAAACCGTAGTGTCGGTCGAGCGTTTCCGCCATCATGTCTGGTGGGTTGGCGGTAACGGTGTGGGCTACCGCTCAGTGCTTCCTGTGGCTTTCATGCTTCATTCGGCGGCTATGGTGGATGTGCTTTCCGAGGTCTGCCAGAGGGCAATCAGCGTCACTTCACATAACACCTGCCAGACTTCTTTCTGGAACGAGGGCTTCACTGCCGATGGGGCAGGATGGGGACACGGCAGGCAATGTCTGGTCTGGGGATATCCCATCGACGGTACGCTCAACGCCCTGAACCAGTTAAGCATATTGAAAGGTTCTCCATGGGAGAAGGAACTGACCCGGGAAAACAAGGACGCGCTTTTCAACTATTTCCGTGGCTCAAACTGGTACTATTACAAGGGGTACACCCTCCCTTGCCTGGACCGTAATTCCATGAGTTATAAGGACTCTCCTCAGCATATACGCTATGACGTGATGCTGAGTCAGTTGATTTCTGACTGGAGCGGGTCCTTCACGGCTGACGAACTGGCGGAAATCAAGGCTCTCCATGCCGAAGCCCTCGAAAACGATATAGTCATGAAAGACTATGACGGGCTTTACAACGGCACAAGATGGTTTTTCGACAATGACGACCTTATAAAGAAGAATGACCGTTACCATATCATGGTAAATATGGCGTCCTTCCGCTGTGACGGTATCGAAAGTGCCGCAGGTTTCGCTGATTCGTATAATTTCTACACCTGCGACGGCTCGACTCTGTTCCAGAAAAGCGGAGACGAGTACCGCAACGCACTTGGAGCGATGGATGTGACTGCTTTTCCAGGTGTCACCGCCAGGGAGGGAATGGACCGTCTCGAACCTGTGACCAACTGGAGGGGCTACACCAGCAGGCATGATTTTGCGGCCGGAGCGACTCTCGGAGGTGAAAACGCTGTCGCAGGCTTCATATTCGAGAAGCAGAACGCGTCCGAAAAGGACGGAGTGAACGACAGGGGAGACAATGCCGGCATGAATGCAATGCTTTATGGTGTAAAGGCTTATAAATCCTATTTCATGCTCGGGGACTATTTCGTCTGCCTCGGTGCCGGTGTCAGCAATCTTGTTCCCGAAATCGAAGGCACTGTCCGGACCAGCATTGAACAGACCGAAAAAAAGGGACGGATTTATGAATTTAAAGGCAGAAAAGGAGTGAAATGGTATGTCCACGAGGGCGGTTTCGCTTATTCCGCTTTCCCTGAGTATGCTTCAAGACTGTGCTGTTATGTGGAAAACCGCAAGACCGGCTGGGTGCGCAGGAACAGGTCCAACGAGGGCAGGGAAGGACTTCCGGAGACAGTGGAGATGTTCGGTATGTATTTCGACCACGGCAGGCAGGTCATTGATGACGAATACGGCTATGTGGTCTATGCCGGTGAGGGACTGCCTGCTAAGGAATATTGTTTTGAGGTCTTGAGCAATGACAGACGCGTGCAGGCTCTGCGCTCGGCTGATGGCAGGGTTGTCGAGGCTGTGTTCTATGATGATGCGGCTGCATTGAAGGCCAGGGGTCTGGAACTCAAAGTCTCGCATCCCTGCGCCCTTCTGATTGAATCCCATCCAGAAGGCATCGCTGTTTCCGTTTCGGACGCCCTTATGAACCCGTTCTGCACCGAAATCACTATAGATTTGAACGGCCGTGCGATCCGTTGCCCGCTCCCGTCCGGGGCTCTCCTCGGAAAACCTGCAACGATTTGTATTACAGAGTGATTGTTTGCTATAATTATTTGAATTAAAGATATGAAATTTTTCCGTTTATCCGTTTTTCTGTCGGCGGCGATGGCAATATCCTGTTCATCGAATGACCGTCAGTTTTTGCCTGAGGCTTCTCAGGGGCTGCATTTTTCTGAATTGCCTGCGGTCTGGGACGAGGCTGTGCCCATCGGCAACGGTCTGGTCGGGGCTTTGATATGGGAGAAGGACGGCAGACTCAGGTTGGGGCTGGACCGTGCTGACCTTTGGGATTTGCGTGACGTTCCCGAATTTGACTCTCCGGACTACAGTTATGAGTTCGTGATTGACCAGGTCGTAAACAAAAGGGATATGAGCGTCGTAGACAAGATGATCGACCAGCGCACGAGGGAATCTTCGTTCCCTACTAAAATTCCTGCCGGCGGTCTGGAATTCGATATTGCAGCTCTCGGAGAAGTTGAATCCGTTGATCTGGACATTGCTGACGCCGTATGTGACGTGGTCTGGAAAAACGGGGCGAAAGCGCAGTTCTTCATTCCTGCAGATGCCTGCGGCGGTTATTTCCGTTTTGAAAACGCCGGGCAGATTGTTCCGGAACTGACAACTCCGGCGTACGAGGGCGACCGCTCCATCAATCATGAGAGGCAGGGAGGCAAAGGCAACAGCCTGGCTACGTTGGGCTACAGTGCCGGGAATGTGGACAGTTCACGGCCCGGAAGGCTGCTCTACACACAGGAAGCCTCCTGTGGAGTGTCCTATACCGTTGAGGTGAGATGGGATAACCCTTCTCAGAACGTGGTTGAGGGCTGGTATGAAATACTTTCAAGCGGCACTCCGTATTCGACTGTTACGGATGATTTCAAGCAGCCCATGACCAGAGAGTATGACGAGGCTCTGAAGGCCAATGCCCTCTGGTGGAAGAACTATTGGTGTCAGTCAGCCATATCTTTGCCCGACAGTCTGCTGGAGAGGCAGTGGTATCTGGAGATGTATAAATTCGCGGCTTCTTCCCGTCGTGGTGCGCCTCCTGCTTCGCTTCAGGCGGTATGGACGGCTGACAACGGCGAGACTCCTCCATGGAGGGGCGACTTCCATAATGATCTGAATACCCAGATGAGTTATTGGCCCGCTTATGTGGCGAACCATCTCGATGCCGCGTCTTCTTTTACTGACTGGCTCTGGCTCATAAAGGACAATTCAGAGACGTTCACCCGTAAATTCTTCCGAGTAGAAGGTCTCAATGTTCCAGGCATAGCCACGCTCACAGGCAAACCTCTCGGCGGATGGGAGCAGTATTCCCATTCCCCTTCGGCGGCAGGCTGGCTTGCATGGCATTTCTACCAGCAGTGGAGATATGGCATGGACGGGAATTTCCTCGCAGAAAGGGCATATCCATGGGTAAGCGGTGTCGCACGCTTTTTTGAAAACATTTCGGTTTTCGATGAACACGGTCAGCGCAGGCTTCCGCTTTCTTCCTCTCCGGAAATCAATGACAACACCATTGACGCATGGTTCACGCGCACGACCAATTACGATCTTGCTAACATACGCATAACCTATATTGTTGCGGAGAAAATGGCTGAGGCTCTCGGTCTTGACGGGGACGCAGCCCACTTCAGGTCTCAGCTTGCCCAGTGGCCTGACCTCGCTGCCGGTGAAAGCGGACTTCTCATCGCTCCTGACTATCCTCTTTCCGAGTCCCACAGACATCTGTCCCATCTTATGG
>CABQAB010000227.1 GCA_902461985.1 uncultured Bacteroidales bacterium
ACATAGTAAGTCATATAGGCGTTGAATCCTGTGTCGTTTGTCGGATCGTTGGCAGGTTTTGAAGGATCTTTCGTCCAGCCGGATTCGGGTTCAGTAGATTTGTATCTTGCGCTGCCTTTTCTTGTATATTTGGTAATCAGCAGTGTCCAGGTGTCATTGTCCGGCACCATCCAACCTTCAGGCGCAAGCCCTCTTTCGTCATTGACCGCAATGCCATTATAATAGTATCCGCATTTTTCAGGAGCCTCCGCATCATAAGCATACGCTCCGCTTTCTCCCCAAGGGCTGTCAATGTCGGCGGCGACAATAGGGTCTCCGTTGGTATATTTCTTTGTCCTGAGGTTCTCGGTCAACCACCAGTGAACTCCGATTTTTACGATACCGTAGACCTCTCCGTCACGGTTGTCCAACAGTCTGTCCGTGACATATTTCGGGGCCAGATCCGTCTCGGAGCCCAGTTCGGTGACTATATTGCCGGAATTGTCAATCCAGAAATCAGAAAGCGCACCCGTCCCGTCTGTGCTGAACGAGATTATTTCGCCTGACGCTGTGGGGTCCCAGGTTATAGTCCTGCCTGACTCCAGTTCGATTCCGTGCTTCATGTCGAGTGAACCTTCCTTCACAAGGTAGAGCACTGTCTTCTGGCCGTAAATGCTTGAACTTTCGCGGATGTATTCGCGGCAGATTTTTGCTATGAGATTGCCGTCAGCATCATTTATGCTTTTGACCCTTCCATCTGTAAAGTCAATTGACGAGGTTTCTATGTGATAGAGTCTAAGACCTGCGCCCTGCGTTACGTCCACCTCAAGTGCGTCCATGCCCTCAGAGGAGACAGTCACTTTCGCTGTCCTCTCATTTGTAGTGTTGTTGGATGAAAGTGCCGAAATGTCGAATCCGCTCTCTGTGGTTTCGAGTTTGAAATATGTCTCATCATCGAGTACAGCTGTCCATTCAAGGTTGCTTGTAACTTCTATGGAAACCTTTCCGCTACCGTCCGGATTGAGTTCTGCAGTGTTCTGCGAGATGGCGAATACCTTTGCCGCACCCTCCTGCGTCACTTCAATTTTCGCATCCTTGTCTTCCGCGCTGACTATGACATTGACAGTTCTGCCCTCGACGGAAGTGTTTTCCTGTGCGGAGATGACGAGAGTTCCTGACTCCTGTTCCAGAATGCACCAGCTGTCTTTCTCCTCGACTGCGGCTGTCCACTTCTCTGCATTGGTAGTCACTTTGACAGTCCGGGCTTCACCCTTGGCGTTGATTGTAACGGATGTCGGCTCTACGCTCAAGGTGACCGGCTGTTCCTCCGGCTGGTTTTCCTTGACACACCCCACTACGGCAGCAAATGCCATGACTGCTGCAAAAATCTTTTTCATAAGATTCATGTTTTAATTAAACAAATACACTTTTTGATGTTGCCGTTTTACTGACACACTAACATCATAAAGGTCGATATTTATTTTTTAATCTGCAAGTAAAATCCGGAAGATGAAATTGTAATGATTATTACGGTTTCATCAGGTCTTTGAGCGTGACAACGCTCTGGACTTGATCAGAGTATGCGTTCCGGGCCAGTCCGGCTGACGCTATCATAGTAAGATGAAGCGCATATCCGGTATTGACGGACATACGGAAATCTTCCATACGGGCATTCATCTCATGAAGATATTTTTCAGTCATGACATACTCGACGACTGAAAATTTTGCTTCGCATACATTGATGACCTGGTCACGCCTCTCGATAAGCATGTCTATCTGGCGTCCTTTGACGCCGTTGTCCTTATCTGCCGGCCTGTTCCATGAACAGACATTGCTCAGAACGCCCTTTATGCCGAGGCAATCCTTGATTTGCGGAATATGGTTGAAACAAAGCTGCTCAAATGCATATCCGGACCAGGCGCGTCTTGCAGGATTGTCAATCGAATTGGACCAGTAAGATTCGTCACGTCCTTTTCCTCCGATGACAAACCTCAGATTGAACAGGATGAACATATCGCACAATTGATACATCATGTCTCTGGACTTTTTCCCGAATGCTGAATATGACCTGATAAAATCGCAGTTTTCCAGATTCTCCAGAATAGTTGAAAGTCCGCCTCCCTGGGAGCCTTTAATTTTGGCTGCAAGTTCTTTCCGGGTCATTCCCTTGCCGTTTTTTCCGAGAATTTCAATGGCCTTTCTGTAAATTTCCGCTTTTTTGAACAATGATTTCAGCAAGATTCCGTATTCTTCAGAAAGTTCCGCATTGGTCCTGAAAAAAAGAAAATCAATATTCTGGGCAAGGCTGTATTCTTTCCGGAGCAAATCAAGATAATATGGAGTGCCACCGAGAATCATATAGCACTCTGCAATCTGGTGGTCACTCCATTTGATGTTTTTCGATGCCAGAAACTGCGATGTCTCGTACAGATTGAAAGGAGACAATTTGATTTTTCTTGTGACCCTGTTGTGAAGACCTCCTTTCTGGGCAATAATATTTTCATTCATCCATGTAGTCGCAGAACCGCAGACTATAATCATAAGATTGGATTGTGACGATGCCCAGTCGTTCCAGAACTGTTCAAATGCCTTGACAAATCTTGAGCGCGGAGTGTCAAACCATGGGAGTTCATCTATAAAAATGACAATTCTGTCCTTTTCCAGTGACTGTATATATCGTTTTAATTGTGAGAAGGCCTCAATCCATGACTGCGCCGCCGGATATGATTGCCCGGAGTGTTCTGTAAGTTTCTGGTTCCAGATGGCGAGTTCTTCTTTAAGGCTTCCCTCATACATTCCAGTGATGAAAAAATCCAGTCTGTCCATAAAGATATTCTTGACCAGAAATGTCTTTCCGATTCTTCTTCTCCCATAAATAGCAACCAGTTCGGCCTTTCCGGATCGATAACACTCTTCAAGCAGGCCTGTTTCTGCCTCTCTTCCTATAATACTCTGTATCATGACAAACGAATTAACGCCGTAAAGGTAGGAAAAAAGGACTTACGGCGCAAGTATAACATTATATTTGTGCCGTAAGTGTAAATTTTGACCACTTGCGGCATGAATATAACAATTCGACAAGGATGTCAAATGACGCGGTGAACGGAAAATCCGTGTCAGAAGGAATAGCCGAGCGAGAGGCTGAAACTGTTGTCGAGGACTTCGGATGCGAAGATGTAGGCGGCGTTGAGCCGGACTCCGAAGAATCTGAGACCGAGACCCACTGAAGCGAAGGACGGAATTACGCAGCCCTGCATGGAATAGCGGTAGCCTGCGCGGAGGAAAAGGATGTCGTTCCAGCTGTACTGCGCACCAAGTGCAGCTGTCGCCGTGTTTGAGAAATACCAGTCGGAGTCGAGGTTGATCTGAAGACCGTTTTTCCCAAAATGACCGTCATACATCATGGCGGCTTTGGCTGAAGAGGCCAGATTGAATGAAGAGCCGTCGTAGCTCTTGACAGGCATGCCGAGATTCATGGCTCCGGCAGAAATTGAAAAATCAGCGAAACGGCACATCAGCACTGCATCACCGGCACAGGTGGACAGTGTATATCCTTCGGCGAGGCTCTGTCGGGCATAGCGGAAATTGACGCCTATGGACATGAACTTCAGGAAACGCCATGAAACTCCTGCAGCTGCAAGAATATAGTCCGGAGTGAAAGCCCCGTCCGGCTCACCCGTTTCGTCATAGACATCATAGGCCGGGTCGAAACCGTATGAAACAGAGGCGGCGATGCCTGCCTTTTCTTTTATGCTGTAAGCGAATCCGGCGTTGAAGTAATTTGTTTTCAAAGAGTTATAACGGGTATAACCTAATTCTGCGGACAGCCTGTCCGCTGAAAAAGGAACCATGGCG